>NZ_BAABFR010000023.1:0-60601 GCF_039541155.1 Tsukamurella soli | reverse complement strand
CCGCTGGCCCGACGGTGCGACGACGGTGGCGGTCGCGGCCGCCGTGACCGGGCTGGGGGCGGCGTGACCGCGGTGCGACGGGGGCCGGGCCTCGGTAGGGTGCAGACATGCGGACGGTGACCCTCGGCGCCCTGGCCGGCCACTTCGGCCGCGATGTCGACCGCGGCGTGGCGAAGGCGATCGGCATCATCGAGGCCGCCCGCGCCGACGGTGTCGGACTACTGGTGTTCCCCGACGCATCGCTCGGCGGGTACATCGGCGACCTGCGCAACCCCGCGCTGGACGACCTGCCGCCCACCCTCGCCCCGGATGGGCCCGAGATCGCCGCACTGATCGCGGCCGCGGGTGACGTCACCGTGTGCATCGGCTACGCCGAGGCCGCGGGCACCCTGCGCTACAACACCGCGGTGTGTCTGTCCGGTGACGGAGTACTGGGTACGCATCGCAAGGTGCACCAGCCGGCGGGCGAGTCCCTGGCATACGCGGCGGGGGATGCGTTCCGCGCGTTCGATACTCCGGTCGGGCGGATCGGGATGCTGATCGACTACGACAAGACGTTCCCGGAGTCCGCGCGGGCGCTCGCGCTGGGCGGGGCCCGGGTGATCGCCACCCTGAACGCCTGGCCGGCGAGCGTCACCGACCGCGCGGCACGGCTGCCCGCCGACCGCCAGTCCCGGCTGTTCGACCTCTACGACTGCGCCCGAGCCGCCGAGAACCAGGTGTTCCTGGTGTCGTCCAACCAGACCGGGGTGATGGGATCGCTGCGGTTCCTCGGACAGGCCAAGGTGGTCGGGCCGGGCGGCGACATACTCGCGACCACCCGCTCCAAGGGCGGGCTGGCCACCGCCACCGTCGACGCCGACGGCGAGATCGACCGCGCCCGTAGGGTTCTCGACCACCTGCATGAGCTGCGCCCGGATGCCTACCGGGCCGCGGCACCGTCTGGCCACACGTAACCGTCTGCCGCACAGACACTCACGAAGGAGGCGAGCGCATGCGCGTCGCCCTGCTGACCTACTCCACCAGACCGCGCGGCGGGGTGGTGCACACGCTCAACCTGGCCGAGGCGCTGGCCGACCTGGGGGTGGACGTCGCCGTCTGGTCTCTGGCGCGGGGCGGCGACGGCGGCTTCTTCCGCGCCGTCGATCCCCGTGTGCACCAACGGCTCGTGCCCTTCCCCGACCGCGAGCACGAGTCCGTCACCGAGCGGATCGTCCGGTCGATCGACACGCTCCGGACGTACTTCACACCGGCCGAGTACGACATCGTGCACGCCCAGGACTGCATCAGCGCCAACGCCGTCGGGCGATGCATCCGCACCATCCACCACCTCGACCAGTTCACCACCCCCGTGCTGGTCGAGTGCCACGAGAAGGCCGTCGTCACGCCGTACGCACGCATCTGCGTATCGCAGGCCGTCGCCGACGAGGTGCGCGCGGGATGGGGATCCACTCCCGCCGTGATCCCCAACGGTGTTGCAGCACAGCGGTTCGAGGCCGCGGCGTCGGACGAAGGCACGGCCGGGCGCCGACGGTGGCGGGACCGCCTCGGCCGGTACGTCCTGGCCGTGGGCGGGATCGAGCCCCGCAAGGGCAGCATCGATCTGCTGGCCGCGTACGGTCTGTTCCGTCGCGGGCATCCCGAGCTGCGGCTGGTCTTCGCCGGCGGCGAGACTCTGTTCGACTACCGTGACTACCGCGCCGAGTTCGAGCGCATCCGCGCGGAACTCGACCTCGAACCGGTGGTGCTGGGTCCGGTCGCCGAGGAGGAGCTGCCGAGCTTGGTCGCCGGCTGCGACGCCTTCGCGTTCCCCTCCACCAAGGAGGGGTTCGGCCTCGCGGCGATGGAGGCACTCGCCGCGGGTCGGCCGGTGGTCGCCCGCGACCTGCCGATTCTGCGAGAGGTGTTCGGCGACACCGTCACCTACGCCGCCGACGTGCCCGCCCTCGCCGCCCGGCTGGCCGACGCACTGACACCCGATCCCGTCCGCACCGCCGCGGGTCGCACGCTCGCCCGGTCGCTCACCTGGGCGGCCGCCGCCCGCGCGCACGTCGAGTTCTACCGCGCGCACCCGATATCCGCCTGACCCGACATGTGCACCCTTTCGTCGACACCGCGGATTCGCCGGACCCAACATGTGCACCGTTCCGTCGCTCGGCCGGTCAGCTCAGCGCCGCGTCACCTCCCGGTGCCCGCCATCGATGCGGCGGGTCCATCCGCGGGAGTCGAGGTGCTCGAGCAACGGGATCGCCACGCGCCGCGTGGTGCCGAGTGCCTGCCGCGCGGCGCTCGTGGTGAACGGCTGTGGCAGGCTGGCGAGTTCGCGCATCGCGAGCGCGGGCGCAGTCGGGAGCAGCACGACACCGTCGCGTAGGCGCAGTATCCTGCCGGCCCGCTCGGCGGCGGCGAGTTCACGCGCACCGAGTCGCAGTGCGGCGAGCTCGTCCGCCTCCGGCGCCGCGAACGGCTCCGCTCGGAGCCGACGCTCGAGCTCCGCGACCGCGCCCTCCGCCGGCCCCAGCACGTCGCGATGGCCGGGCACCGACAGCACGCCACCCTCGGACTCGAGTCCGGCTGCCCGGGCGACGTCGTCGAGCAGTGCCGTGTCCGGCAGGTCGAGCACGTCCGCGCAGGCGCCGCGCGACATCCCGGCCGCCAACGGATCCCGCTCGTGCAGCTCCATGACGGCCGTCCGGAGCCGGGTCTGCCACGTCGCGAACGTGGCGTCCGACACCCACCAGCGCCCCACGGACCGCACACCGTCGGGTGGGCTATCGGCCGGGATCCCCAGGCGCACCAGGTGCTCCCGCTCGACCGCGCCGCGCCGGGTGACCTCGACGCGAGCGTCGCCGCCGTCCTGCGCCGCCAGTGCGGACGATCGACGTGCCCCGTCGCCACGGCGACGCAACACCGGTGGATCGGCGTCGAGAATCATCGCGCCGCCCACGATCCGACGGGTTCCCGGGTCCCGCAACACGACTCGATCACCCGCGATCAACGGAAGGGCGCGCCCCAGGATGACGCGGGCGTGGTCGTCGCCGAACGGCCGCAGCCGCGCCGGCACGGCCGCCGTTCCCACGTGCACCGTCAGCCACTCGGGCGTGTGGGCGATGTCGCCCGACACCCGCCGTACGTCCACCGCCGCCGTCACCGCCCATCCGCCCGGCGTCGCCAGCACGTCGCCGCGGTGCACCTCGTCCGCAGGTATCCCCCGCAGGTTCAGCGCGACCCGCCGCACGGGGCCGAGCGTCGTGTGCGTGCGGCCGTGGCTCTGCAGTCCCCGGACGGTGACGGTGCGCACGCCGCCCCGGCCCTCCAGCTCCAGCGCGTCGCCGACCGCGAGCGTGCCCGCGGTCAGCGTGCCGGTCACCACGGTGCCGGCGCCGGTGATCGTGAACGACCGGTCGACCCACAGCCGAACACGCCCCGATGTGTCCGGCACGGGCAATGCGGCCAGCACGCCGTCGAGCGCCGACCGCAGCTCGCCCAGACCGGTTCCGGCCACCGCCGACACCGCGACCGCTGGGGCGTCTGCCAGTCCGGTGCCGGCCAGTTCCTCCCGCACCTGCGCGAGCACCTCCGCCACGCGGCCGGGCGCCCGGTCGACCCGAGAAACCACGATGAGCCCGTGCTCGATCCCCAACGCGGCCACCGCATCCCGATGATCGGCCGACTGCGCGCGCCAGCCCTCGTCTGCGGCCACCACGAAGCACACCACGGGTGCCGGCCCGAGGCCCGCAAGCATGTTTCCCAGAAACCGCTCGTGACCGGGCACGTCCACGAACGCCACTTCGCGCCCGGACGGCAGTGCGGTCCAGGCGAATCCGAGATCGATGGTGAGGCCGCGGCGACGCTCCTCGGCCCACCGGTCGGGCTCCATGCCGGTCAACGCGCGCACCAGCGTGCTCTTGCCGTGATCGACGTGCCCGGCCGTCGCGACCACGTACCCTGCCGTGCCGGCCATCAGAGCCGGTCCACCGCCGCCACCACCGCCGCCGTCAGGCGCCCGTCCTCCGACTCGGGAACGCACCGCGGGTCCACGAGACAGACACCGTCGTGCACCCGTGGCAGCACCGCGGGGTGGCCGGACCGCAGCAGCGGTGCCGCTGCGGCGGGAAGTCGAACGGCCCAGCCGGGCAACGGAACCCCGGGCGCCCCGCCGCCGCCGACGCGTCCGTCGTGGGCCACGACTGTGCCGTCCACGGCCTCGGCGAGGCGCTCGACGCGCTCCCGCAGCCGCGCCGGATCGGCATGCAGCGCCACCGTTACCGGCGGCGCGGCGCCGGTGACGGTGGCCTCCAGCGCGGCGAGCGCCAGCTTGTCCGCGCGGACAGCGCGGGCGAGTGGGTGCCGGGCGAGGCGCGTCACGATCTCGCTGCGCCCCAACAGGATCCCCGCCTGCGGACCGCCGAGCAGCTTGTCGCCACTGGCGGTCACCGCGTCGGCGCCGGCGGCGAGCGTGGTCGCGGCGTCGGGCTCGTCGGGTAGCAGCGGATCGGGCGCGAGCAACCCGCTGCCGAGGTCCACGATCAGCGGTACACCGCGCTCCGCGGCGAGCGGAGCGAGTTCTGCGACGGACACCCCGGAGGTGAAGCCCTCGACGCGGAAGTTGCTGGGGTGCACCTTGAGCAGACACCCGGTGTCCGGGCCGATCGCATCGGCGTAGTCGCGCAGGTGGGTGCGGTTGGTGGTGCCCACCTCGCGCAGGCGCGCACCGGTCGAGGCGATCAGGTCTGGCAGTCGGAAACCGGCGCCGATCTCGATCAGCTCGCCGCGGCTCACGACCACCTCGCGCCCGGCCGCGAGCGCCGTGGTCGCCAGTACCAGCGCGGCGGCGCCGTTGTTGACGACGAGGGCCTCGTCGGCCGCCGGGCACGCCGCCAGCAGCGCGGCGCGAGCGCCCAGCCCGCGCTTCGAGCGGGTGCCGGTCCGCAGGTCCAGCTCGACGTCCACGTAGCCGGAGGCGGCGAGCAGCGCGTCGACGGCCGCCGCCGAGAGGGGCGCGCGACCGAGGTTGGTGTGCACGACGACGCCGGTGGCGTTGAGCACCGGCCGCAGCGTCGACGACCCACGGGTCGCCAGGTCGGCGGCGACCCGGGCGGCGACACCGTCGGGCTCCAGCTCGCCGCGCCGCGCGGCGCCCTGCGCCTCGGCGATCACCACGCGGATCACGTTCTCCGCCAGCCGCTCCCGCGCGCGCTCGACGGCGGGCAGCGCCAGCAGCCGGTCGGTGCGCGGGATCGCGCGCCTCGGGTCCGTCATCCGCCCTCCTCCGGCAGCCGCGTCGTATGGCGGAGGTGGACGGGAATCGAACCCGCCAGGCCGAGATACTCGACCTCACCGGTTTTGAAGACCGGGGGGCCCACCAGGAACCCAGACACCTCCGAGTGCCAACCTAGCGGCTCTCCCGAGTCGACGGGCGGGCGACACGGCATCGGAACCCGGCCGCCGCGGGTAGCCTCGGTGCCGTGGGACCGCAGCGGATCATCCACGACGTCAACCGGGCGACGCTGAACGAGGCGTGCCGTGTGGTCGCTCGCGCCTTCGCCGACGACCCCGTACTGCGCTGGATACGGCCACGCGGCGCCGTACGAGGCGACACGATCCTGTTCCGCGGCCTCTATTCCGCCCTGCACGGCGTGCCCGGTACGGCACATCGCCTGCGCGACGACGGTGTCGCTGTGGGCGCCGCGTTCTGGGACCCGCCCGGCTTCACCCCACCCGTCGCGCAGCAGCTCACCGCGTTACCGCGCCTCGGCGTGACGGTGCGGACGGGAATCGGCCGCGGAATCAGGCTGATCACAGCGATCGAGGCGGCTCGGCCGGCCGAGCCGCACTGGTATCTGTCCACCATCGGCGCCGCCGTGCACGGCCGCGGTGTGGGTACCGCCCTGCTGCGCCACGGTCTCGACCGCATCGACGGCCCCGCCTACCTGGAGAGCAGCAACCGCGCGAACATACCGCTGTACGAACGGGTCGGTTTCGCGGTGACCGGCGAGATCACCATCGACGGCGGCCCGCCGCTCTGGGCCATGTGGCGACCGGCGTGACTGCCGCCTGCGCCTGGTCGGGGCTACGCTCAGTCGGGTGACCGACACGATGGGAAGCATCCGCCTCACGGGCTACGCGCACGGCGGCGGCTGTGCCTGCAAGATCCCGCCGGGCGAGCTCGAGGAGGCCGTGCGCGGACTCACGGGTCAGGCCGGACCGGACGTGCTGGTGGGGCTGGACGACGGTGACGACGCCGCCGCGATCCGGCTCACCGATGAGATCGCCGTGCTGTCCACCGCCGACTTCTTCACCCCGGTGGTGGACGACGCCTACGACTGGGGTCGGATCGCCGCGGCCAACGCGCTGTCCGACGTGTACGCGATGGGCGGCCGCCCCGTCGTGGCGATCAACCTGGTCGGCTGGCCCCGCGACACGCTGCCGATGGAGCTGATGACCGAGGTGCTACGCGGCGGACTGGCCGTGGCGAGCGAGGCGGGCTGTCCGGTGATCGGCGGCCACTCGATCGACGATCCCGAGCCCAAGTACGGCATGGCCGTGACCGGCATCGCACACCCGGATCGGTTGCTGCGCAACGATTCTGCGGCCGCCGGACTGCCGATCACGCTGACGAAGCCGATCGGCGTCGGGTTGCTGAACAACCGACATAAGAGCACCGGCGAGGTGTTCCCCGCCGCGATCGACACCATGACCCGGCTCAACCGCGACGCCGCTGAGGCCGCGCTCGCCGCGGGCGCGCGCGCCGCCACCGACGTCACCGGTTTCGGGCTGCTCGGGCACCTGTACAAGATGTGCCGCGCATCCGGGGTGGGCGCGGTGCTGGACGCGGCCGCCGTCCCCGTCGTCGACGGTGCGCTCGAGGCGCTGCGCGACGGCTTCGTCTCCGGGGGGACACGGCGCAACCTGGACTGGGTGGCGCCGCACCTGCGCCCCGCCGACGGTGTCGGCGAGGACATCCTGCTGCTGCTCGCCGACGCTCAGACCTCCGGCGGCCTGCTGGTGGCGGGTGAGGTGCCCGGCTATCCGGTGATCGGCCACCTCACGGCTCTCCCGACGGACGATCCCGGCACCGTCACCATCCGCTGAACATGTGCACCGTTCCGTCGCCCCACCATGTGCACCCTTCCGTCGACCAGCGCTCTGACCTGCGGCGACGGAACGGTGCACATGTTGGGGTCGGGGGCGGCGGCGACGGAAGGGTGCACATGTTCAGGCGTCGGGGCCGGTCGTGATCGAGTCCCCGGTGATCCCGGCGGCGCGGCGCGCGGCCAGGCGGCGCTTCTGCGGCTCGACGACGTACTTCGGGTCCTTCGTGGATTCCAGACCGGCCTCGAACACGCCGAACCGGGTGAAGGCGGACGCGGTCAGCAGCGACAGACCGGAGGCGATCGCAACCGGCCGGTGACGCCCGCCCAGCAGCGCGCCGAGCCCGCCCACGACGGCGAGTCGCTCGCTCCACTCGAGCAGCTTGCCGGCGGTGCCGTGGTGCAGCGGCTCCACCAGCGTGGGGTCCATCCGCGACTCCATGTACTTCACGGCCGCGAGGTCGCCCATCACCCCGGCCACCGCGAACACCCGCGCCGGCCCGGTCTCCGACGTCGGGGTGGTGACCATCGCCAATCCGCCCGACGCCAGCGACGCCGAGCAGACGAACACGAACGGCAGGTCCCGGTGCGCGCCGTTCCAGGTGGGGACGGCGGTGTCCGACAGCAGGACCGCCGTGTACACCGCGAGCGGCGCCGCGAACACGGCCCCGCCCAGCCCCGCCGGGCCCTCGACGAGGTGCAGCACCTTGCGAAGCGGGCCGAGCGGTAGGCGCTCGCCGAGCAGTCGGTCGACCTCGGCGGCGGCGGCGATGCCGATCCCGCCGCTGTAGGCCGACAGGATCCACGAGCCCATGCTCATCGGCGAGGTCACCTTGAACACCCGCATCATGTTGATGAAGCGCTCCGGTTTGCCGAGGTCGATCACGAGCGCTACCGCGCCCAGCCCCACGGCGCCGAGCGCAGCCAGACGGGTGTTGCGCCGCAACGTCTTCCGTCCGGTCAGCTGCGCTCCCGCCGCCAGCAGGCCCGAGCCGCCGGCCACACCGCCGAGGAACAGGTACGCAGCGACGGGCCACTCCCACGGCGGCGGCTTGACTATCGGCCGGCCGTAGTACGAGACGAACTCCGCCTCGGGCACCATCAGTTCCTCGCGCCCACCGCTGCCCGGGCGGCGCTGCGGTGCGTTCTTCCGCCACCGTCGCCGGCGCGGCGGCTCGGGAGGCCGGACCTCGTCGAAATCGGAGTGCGTCACGCGAGCCTCCCGTCCACCCCGTGCGCGCCGGTCACCGTCGGCCCCGGCGGAACGAGGTTCCGATGAACGAGACCGCCGCCGCCGCAACCATTCCCGCTGCGGCGACGCCCGCACGCTTGTACATCGTCATCAGGTCGGCGGTGCACACCCGGGGGTCGGGCGGCAGCCCGTACACCTCGGGCTCGTCCAGCAGCAGGAACACAGAGCCGGTCCCGCCGACACCGTCGTTGGAGTTGGCCCCATAGAGCCGCGCCTCGGTCATGCCCTGCGCGTGCAGCAGGGCCACCCGCTCCTGCGCAGACACCACCAGGTCGTCGTGGTCGCCGAACTTGATCGACGTGGTGGGGCAGGTCTTGGCGCAGGCCGGTGTCTCGTCGTCCACGAGCCGGTCGTAGCAGAGCGTGCACTTCTGTGCCACACCACGTTTCGTGATCGGCGGCTGCTCGCCCTTGCGCTGCCCAGCACGGACTGTGGGTGCGGCCGTTCCGTCGCTGCGCCGCTGGACCACCCCGAACGGGCAGCCCGCCACGCACGTTCCACATCCGTTGCACACGTCGGCCTGCACGACGACGGTGCCGAACTCCGTCCGCATCATCGCTCCGGTCGGGCACACGTCCAGGCAGCCTGCGTGGGTGCAGTGCTTGCATACGTCGGACGACATCAGCCACCGGAACTCCGGAGTGTCCGGCGGGGTGGTGTCGGGACCTATCGCACCCGACGCCGCCCCGTTGCGCGGGTAGGCGAGCGGATCCGGTGCCGACGGTGCCGGGCCGGCCTCGCCGCCTACCGCCGCGGGGACGGGCGCCGCGGGGACGGACGACGGCGTGCGGGCCGGCGCACCCACCGCCGGCATGCCGAGCCCGACCAGCCTCCGCCCGGACTCGCGGGCCTCCTCGATCCGCTCGCGGTCCTGCTCGATGAACGCCACGTGCCGCCAGGTGCTGGCGCCGAGCGCGACGGTGTTGTCATACGACATCCCGGTGAGCTCGAGGTCGCCGTCCCGCGGGTTCTGGTTCCACTCCTTGCACGCGACCTCGCACGCCTTGCAGCCGATGCAGATCGACGTGTCGGTGAAGAAGCCCTTGCGGTGGCGGTGGACCTCCCAGTGCGCGTCGGCGCTCGGATCGGTCGGACCGGTCAGCTGGCCCATCGATACCTCCTCGTGCTCATCGCGCTCATTCCTCGTGATCCATTCCTACCGGTTCGTTGCTACCGGCTCACCATCGCGTGAAACCCTCGCCGCCGGGATCGTCCTTCGCCGGGTCCGGCTCGATGCCCTCCCTACCCGGGTCGGTGATCCGGATGTTGTCCGTCTCGATCGTCGCACCCGACCGCTCCTGGTACGCACGGACGAGGTCGAGGAGGGCCGCGCCCTGCGGCCGACGGCCCGCGATCACGTCGCACGATCCGACCTTGGACTCCTGGATCTGGGTGTTCGGGTCCAGCGTCACGCCGATCAGGTCGTTCACCGCGTCGCCGCTCACCACCGCATCGGTGCCCTGGCCCCAGTGGTACGGCAGTCCCACCTGATGCACGTCGCGGCCGTTGATCCGCAGTGTCTTCAAGCGGTCGGTCACCAACACCCGGGCCTCGATCGCGGCGCGCGGCGACACGATGGTGGCCCACCCCTCGTTCTCCAGCCCCCGTGCTGCGGCCAGCTCGCGCGAGACCTCACAGAACATCTCGGGCTGCAGCTCGGCGAGGTACGGCGACCACCGGCTCATGCCACCCGCGGTGTGGTGCTCGGTGAGGCGGTAGGTCGTGAAGACGTACGGGTAGACGTCGGCTCCGGGCTGGCCCGCGCTCGGCGCGTCGAGATTGTCCTCACGCGCGAACATCACCCGCGCCGGCGCCTGCTGCTGCGGGTACAGCGCATTGGCCACCGGGGACTCCTGCGCCTCGTAGTGGGCCGGCAGCGGGCCGTCCACGAGGCCCGACGGCGCGAACAACCAGGCCTTCCCGTCCGACTGCATGATGAACGGGTCGTCACCCGCGAGCGCCTCGGCGCCGCCCAGCTTGGGATCCGGGCGCGCCGACGGTGCCCGGTCGACCGGGAAGTCGGGCACGTCCGGCCCCGCCCAACGCCCCGCGGTCTCGTCCCACCACATGTACTTCTTGCGCTCGCTCCAGGGCCTGCCCTCCGGGTCCGCGGAGGCGCGGTTGTACAGGATGCGCCGGTCCGCCGGCCACACCCAGCCCCAATCCGACTGGGTGAGCCCGGGACCGCCCTGCGGGGTACGCCGCGCGGCCTGGTTGACGGCGCCTGCGTAGACGCCCGTGTAGATCCAGCAGCCGCCGGCGGTGGAGCCGTCGGCCTTCATCTGCGTGTACGACGTGAGGTTCCGACCCGCGTCGGGCCCGGTCACGTAGTACCCATTGATCTCGGACAGCACGGCCTCGGGGTCGGGGTTGCCGTGTGCATCGGGCGGGTAGTCCCACGTCATGTCGAGGAGCGGCCGGTCGCGCTCGTCGGTCGAATCGGCGAGCCGCTCCCGGATCCGCTTGCCCAGTTCGTAGAAGAAGTCGAGTTCGCTCTGCGCCTGTCCCGGTGGTGCCACAGCCTGGTGCCGCCACTGGACCATGCGCTGGGTCTGCGTGAACGATCCCGCCTTCTCCACATGCGTGGCGGCCGGCATGAAGAAGACCTCGGTGCCGATGTCCTCGGTGCGCAACTCGCCCGACTCGATCTCGGGTCCCTCCTTCCACCAGGTCGCCGACTCGATCATGTTGAGGTCGCGCACCACGAGCCACTTCAGCTTGGACATGGCCAGGCGTTGCTGGCGCCCGTTGGCGGAACCCACGGCGGGGTTCTGGCCGAGGACGAAGTAGCCTGCGACCTTGCCGTCGAGCATGTCCACGGTGGTCTGGTACGTCCCAGCCGGGCCGTCGAGTCGCGGCAGGTAGTCGTAGCAGTAGTCGTTCTCGGCCGTCGCCGCATCACCGAACCATGCCTTGAGCAGGCTCACCATGTACGCGTCGGCGTACGCCCAGTACCCCTTCTGCTTCTTCGATCCCACGGCGGCGAGATAGTCGGCCAGCGTGTCGTGGCGGCCGACGGACGGCATCGGCAGATAGCCCGGCAGCAGGTTGAACAGCGTCGGGATATCGGTCGAGCCCTGGATACTGGCGTGTCCGCGCAGCGCCATGATCCCGCTGCCGGGACGGCCGACGTTGCCCAGCAGCAGCTGCAGAATCGCGGAGGTCCGGATGAACTGCGCACCGAGCGTGTGCTGGGTCCAGCCAGTGGCGTACCCGAAGCACGTCGTCCGTTCGCGGCCCGAGTTCTCGGTGATCGATCTCGCCAAGTACTCGAAATCGTCGAGTCCGATGCCGCACATCTCCCGCACCATCTCCGGGGTGTACCGAGCGAAATGCCGTTTGAGGATCTGAAACACCGTGCGGGGGTGCTGCAGCGTCTCATCACGCACCGTCTCGGACGCGTCCAGAACCGGACCACCTGAACCGTGTTCATCGCCCGCTGCGCGCGCCGACGCACTACTCCCGTGTTCGGCGCCCCCGGGCGGATCGACCGCGCCACCCTCGGGATGCTCGTACGCCCAAGTCGCCGGGTCGTAGTGGCCGGTCTCCGGATCGAAACCGGAGAACAGCCCGCCGAGATCCTCGGTGTCCCGATAGCCCTCGTTGATCAGCGTCGCCGCGTTCGTGTACGCGACGACGTACTCCCGGAAGTCCAGGTCGTTGCTCAGCACGTAGTTGATCAGGCCACCGAGCAACACCACATCGGAGCCGACGCGGATCGGGATGTGCCGGTCGGCCACCGCCGACGTCCGCGTGAACCGCGGGTCGACGTGGATCACCCGCGCGCCGCGCAGCTTCGCCTCAGCGACCCATTGGAACCCGACGGGGTGCGCCTCGGCCATGTTGCCGCCCATGAGCACTATGCAGTCCGCATTCGCCATGTCCTGGAGGGATTGCGTCGCCCCGCCGCGACCGAAGGAGGCTCCCAGACTGGGAACCGTGGCGGAGTGTCATATACGCGCCTGGTTCTCGATCTGGATGGCACCCGCAGCGGTGAACAGCTTCTTGATGACGTAGTTCTCTTCGTTGTCCAGCGTGGCGCCGCCCAGCGACGCGATACCCATCGTGCGCCGCAGGATGCGCCCCTTCGAGTCACAGTCCTGCCAGGCGTTGCGCCGGGCCTCGACGAACCGGTCCGCGATCATGTCGATCGCGGTGTCGCGGTCGAGGTCCTGCCACTCGGTGGCGTGGGGCGCGCGGTACCGGATCTTGGTCTGCCGCAACGGGTTGTTGACGAGTTGCTCGCTGGAGGCCCCCTTGGGGCAGAGCCGGCCGCGCGAGATCGGGGAGTCCGGGTCGCCCTCGATCTGGACGACGCGCTCGCCGGAGACATACACCTTCTGTCCGCAGCCGACGGCACAGAAGGGACACACGCTCTGCACGACGCGGTCGGCCGTGGCGGTGCGCGGCGTCATCGCGCGGGTATGCGCAGACGTCACCGCCGGGCCGCGACCCAGAAGGTCGCCGGACCGCACCTGTCGCAACACCGGCCAATCGAGGGGGCTGAACCTCGCCATGGCATCCACCCTAGCGCCCGACCGCTCGACGCGAGAGCACGAGCGCCCGAATCCAACAGGAACCAGAATCGGACCGTACAGATGATCGCCCATTGACTCAGGCCGCCGCACGCGCCGAGGTCGACGGCGACCGCGCCGCCCCGGTGGGCGCCGAGGCCGTCGCCGCGACATGCCGGACGCTGGCCGCCCCACCGACTCGGCCGGGGCGAGACGACGTAACCCCAGGCGAGACGACGTAGCCCCGTCGGACCTCCGCACCGACCGCAGCACAGTCGGGGTGGGCGCAGCACCGCCAGTCGGCGACGTCGACCCGGGCCGCTGCGGGGCGTCACCTCACCGGCCTGCGCAGGCGCGCCACGGCGCGCGCGGTGGCCAGGGCGCCCAGCACCAGCACGGCGGCGGCGATCACCCGCAGCCCCGCATCGGCGCCCGTGACGAAGGCGGCGACGATCTCCGTGCTATGCCCCGGCGTGGCGGCCAGTGCGCCGGCGACGGTGTGCGGAGCGTGCGTGCCGCGGACGTCCGGCGGAAGCGCGGCGACGAAGCGCGCGGTGAGCACGGTACCGATCACCGCGACACCGAGAGCGCTGCCGAATTCGCGGGTGGTGGCCTGCAACCCGGCGCCGACACCGGCCTGCGCCGGCGGCAGCGATCCGGAGATGGTCGCCGACAACGTCGGAAGCGCCAGGGTCACGCCGATACCGGTCACGAGCAGCCAGGCCGCGTACCCGATGTACGGGGTGGATGTCCCGCTCCACGACAGTCCCAGCAGCCCGACCCCCACGAAGCCGAACGCCAGCGCGACGGTGGCGTCGACTCCGATCCGGCCGATGACCCGGCCGACGTCTCGTCCGCCCACGATGATCGGCACGGTGAGCGGGATGATGCCGATGCCGGTCTCGAGGACCCCGAATCCCTTCGCGTACTGGAGGAACGACGCGTTGACATAGAACAGCGCGAACATCCCGAAGAAGATCGCGGTCATCCCCACGCACGCTGCGCGCAGCGCCGGGATCCGGAACAGGCGCGGGTCGAGCAGCGGCTGCGCGGTCAGTGTCTCGACGACGACCCATGCCGCGAACAAGACCGCCGCGCAGACGAAGCCGCCGATCACCACCGCACTGCCCCAGCCCGTATCGGGCCCCTGCACGATGCCGAGCAGCAGCGCGATCGAGGCACCGACCAGCAACACGGTGCCCGCGACGTCTATCCGCCGGTCGTCGCGGCCCGACACGGGGGCACAGCGAGCGACCACAGCGGCAAGCCCCAAGGCCAGTGGCGCCGCGGCGGCGAACAACCATCGCCACGAGCCGGCGGCCAGAACCACACCGCCGCCGACGTTTCCGAGCACCCCGCCGATACCCGTCATCGACGCCCACGTCGCGATGGCCGGGCCGCGCCGCTCGGCGGGCACAGCGTGGATGAGCACGGCCAGGGTGTTGGGGAGCACTGCCGCGGCGCCGATGCCGGTGAGCGCACGGGCGGCAAGCAGGACGGCCATGTTCGGTGCCACCGCGGACAGGAGCGCGCCGATCGCGAACAGCACCAGCCCGCCGAGGAGCACCCCCTTACGGCCGAACCGGTCTCCCGCTCCGCCGCCCGGAATCACGAGGCAGGCGAAAACGATCACGTAGGTGTCGACGATCCAGACCAGCCCCGACGACGAGGGACGGAGCGCGTCGGAGGCCAGCAGTGGGACAGCGAGGTTGACGGCCGCGACCATCCCCACGACGAGCACGACACACGCACACATGACCGCGAGGAGGTCGTGCGGGGGCCCGGATGGTCGTGGCTCGGCGCCCGACACGCGGGACAGGAATGGTGTTCTCAAAGGCATGGATTCGACGCTAGGCCGGTAGGTGACCGCCGTGCCACGCAACTTCGACAATAAATAATTGCGTACGCTGCAATCATGGCCGACCAGTTGGACCTGAACCTGTTGCGGGTGTTCGACGCACTCCTGGTGGAGGGCAGCGTGACCGCCGCGTCCGAGCGGCTGCACCTCTCCATCCCGGCGACCAGCCGGGCCCTGGGCCGGCTCCGCCGTGCCATGGGGGACCCGATCCTCGTCCGCGCCGGTCGCGGGATGACGCCGACACCGTTCGCGCTGCGGACCGCGCCGCGGGTGCGGTCGCTGCTCGACGAGGCATCCGCCCTGATCACGGCGGACCGAGAGCTCGATGTCGAGGCGCTCGAACGGACCTTCACCATCCGCATCAACGACGGTGTCGCAGCGACGCTCTCGGCCGCCGCGGTACAGGCGGCCGCGGCGGCCGCGCCCCGTGTCGTGCTGCGCTTCGTGCCGGAGGGCGCCGAGAGCGCGGAGGCACTGCGCGACGGCTCGGTCGATCTGGACGTCGGCGCCGGCGACGCCTCGTCGCCCGATATCCGAACGGCGCCCCTGTACCGCGAGCGCATCGTCGGGATCGTCCGGGCCGGCAGCCCATTGGGACGACACCGCCGACCCACCCTGGCACAGCTGTGTCGACACCCCCACGTGTCGGCCTCCCGGCGGGGACGCACGCGCGGGCCCCTCGACGATGCACTCACCGCGGCCGGGCTACGCCGCCGGGTCGTGGCAGTGGTGCCCGACTTCGCCTCGGCCGCACTGCTCGTCGCGTCGAGCGACATCGTCGGCCTGGTGCCACAGCGGCTCGCCGAGCGTTACCACCGCACCCTGGGACTGCGCTGGTTCCCCATCGCGGCCGACCTACCCGAGGTGGAGATCCGGCTTCGCTGGCACAGCCGGCTCGACGCCGATCCGGCCCAGCGCTGGCTGCGCGACACCGTCACCGCCGCCTCAGCCGCGTCCGGAACGATATCGTAGCCCCGTTCGGCGGGTCGAATCCCCTACAGAAACCACTGTCCCCCATGGATAACCATGGGGGACAGCTTGTTTCATTCGTTGGGGCGTGCCCGGTCAGGCGGTCTGGATCTCCGAGCGATCGCCCGACCACAGCGTGTGGAAGGGTCCGGGGGTGTCGACGCGGCGGTAGGTGTGCGCGCCGAAGAAGTCGCGCTGGCCCTGCACGAGCGCGGCCGGCAGGCGCTCGGCCGACAGGGAGTCGAAGTAGCTGAGCGCAGCCGAGAACCCGGGGATCGGGACGCCGGCCTGCGTCGCGGTCACGACCACCCGGCGCCACGCCTCCTGCCCGTCGGCGATCGCCTGCGCGAAGTACGGCGCCTCCAGCAGGGTCGCGAGGTTCGGGTTGGCGGCGTAGGCGTCGGCGAGCACGTTGAGGAACTGCGCGCGGATGATGCAGCCGCCGCGCCAGATCTTGGCTACCGCACCCTTGTCGATGTTCCACCCGTACTTCTCGGCACCGGCGATGATCGCGTCGAAGCCCTGCGCGTACGCGACCACCTTGGACGCGTAGAGCGCCTTCGCCACGTCGTCGACGAACCCCTCCGGGGCGGCCGTCGCTGTCGGGCGCGCCAGCCCGAGACCGCGCACGGCGTCGCGCTGCGCACGCTTGCCCGAGACCGCACGCGCGAACACGGCCTCGGCGACGCCGCCCACGGGCACGCCGAGGTCGAGGGAGTTCTGCACGGTCCACACGCCGGTGCCCTTGCTGCCGGCCTCGTCGACGACGATGTCGATGAACGGCTTGCCCGTCTTGGCGTCGGTGTGCCGCAACACCTCTGCGGTGATCTCGATGAGATAGCTCTGCAGGGGCCCGTCGTTCCACGCGGTGAAGACGTCGGCGATCCCGGCCGGCTCCAGCCCACCCACGCGCCGCAGCAGGTCGTACGCCTCGCCGATCAGCTCCATATCGGCGTACTCGATGCCGTTGTGGATCATCTTGACGAAGTGGCCGGCACCGTCGGTGCCCACGTGCGTCACGCACGGCTCACCCTCGGCGACAGCGGCGATGGACGCGAGGATCGGGCCGAGGGTCTCGTACGACTCGGCGGTGCCGCCGGGCATGATCGACGGGCCGTCGAGGGCCCCCTCCTCGCCGCCGGAGATACCGGTGCCGACGAAGTGGATGCCCGACGGTGCGATGCGCGCCTCGCGCTCGATGGTGTCGTGGAAGTTGGCGTTGCCACCGTCGACGATGATGTCGCCCGGCTCGAAGCGCTCCCGGAGCTGCTCGATCACCGCATCGGTGCCCTTGCCCGCCTGCACCATGATGATGGCGGTGCGGGGCTTGGCGAGTGAGGCGACGAAGTCGTCGATGGTCGTACTGGCGACGAACCCCGCCTCGGGGTGCTCTTCGAGCAACTCCTGCGTCCGCGCGTACGTGCGGTTGTAGACGGCGACGGTGTTGCCCTCGCGGGAGGCGAGGTTGCGGGCCAGGTTGGACCCCATCACCGCCAGACCGACGACACCGATGTTCGCGACAGCACTCATCAAAGACACCCTTCGTACGTCCCGGGGAATAGACCCGATCAGCCTAGCTTTCGCTCGGCGTACTCGGCAGTACCGATCCGGCGGCACAGGTCCGGTCGGCCGACCTCACCGCGAACCGGGTGCAGGGCCGGTCGACTCGCGGACCGACAGATGCGCCGCGAGGCGATCGAGGCGGCGGGAGCGGTCCCGTGACGAGAACCGGCTCATCAACAGGTCGGTCGCGTCGTGCCCCGCGCGCTCCCCTGGTGAGGTCACGGTGGTGAGCGGCGGGTTCGAGAAGGACGCGCCGAAGATGTCGTCACACCCGACGACGCTGAGCTGCTCGGGCACGTCGACGCCGAGCTGGCGGAATCGCGCGAGTGCGCCGACCGCCAGGGTGTCGTTGAAGAAGATCGCAGAGGTGGCGCCGGTCAGCACCACCGCGTCGGAAGCGGCAGCACCCGCGGACAACGTCGGCAGGTAGGCCCCCACCGCGATCAGTTCGACGCCGTGCCGCTCGGCCGCCTCGGTGAGCGCGGCGAATCGTGCGCGGTCGGTCCAGGACCCGACCGGCCCGCGGACGTAGGCGATCGACCGGTGCCCGAGCGACACGAGGTAGTCGAGGGCCTGTGCCATCCCGGCGGCGGTGTCGACCACGACCCCCGACAGCCCCGGTACGTCGCGGTTGACCACCACGATCGGCACCGTGTCCGCGGCCGCCTGCAGGACCGCGTCGTCGCACCGCGGCGACGAGATCACGATGCCGTCGACGGTGCGCGCGAGTTCCCGCAGCCAGACCCCTTCGGCGTGCACCGACTCGTCGGAACTCACCAGCACATGCAGGTAGTCCGCGGCCCGCGCCTGGGCATGGCTGCCGCGGATGAGGTCGAGGTTGTACGGATTCGTCAGGTTCGGCAGGACCAGCGCGATGGTGCCGCGTGCCCTCCCCTTCGGCGTGACCGGCAGCATCGCCGACGCGTAGCCCATCTCCGTGGCCTTGCGCGAGATGCGCTCGTACATCTCCGCGCTGACCCGGTTGGGATTGGACAGCGCGCGGGAGGCGGTGGAGGGGGCGACGCCGCACGCGGCAGCGATCTCGGTGATGGTCACGCGGCGCCTCGACCGCCGCTCCGGAATCGCCACAGACCCTCTTCTCCGGCGTCCGGACGGCAAAAATATTGCCGATATGCCGTTCGCCTGAGCACACATCATAGCGCTTGAACAGCATAGATATCACGATTGCGGCACAGATTTGGCAACATGTTCTGCCAGCTCTGCGCATCCCGTCACTGCGCTCTTACGATTTCATATCAACATCGCCACGGTACGCGAGCGATCGGCGAGAAAGAGGAACCTGATGACCCGACGGATCGACCTGGTCGCCGACTTGGGCGAGGGCTTCGGCGACTGGCGGATGGGTGACGACGACGCGCTCCTGGACGTCCTGACATCAGCGAACGTCGCATGCGGCTTCCACGCGGGCGACCCACGGATCATGGACCGCACCGTTGCCGGCTGCGTCCGCCGCGGCGTGTCGGTCGGCGCCCACCCCAGCTTCCCCGATCTCGTCGGATTCGGGCGCCGGGCAATGGATCTCACGCCGCATGAGGTGCGCACCGACATCGCCTACCAGGTCGGGGCACTGTCGGCGTTCGCCGCGTACCACGGGACGCGGGTCTCGCACATCGCGCCGCACGGCCGACTGGGCAACCTCGTCGCGGTCCGCGCCGACTACGCCGAGGCCGTGGTCGACGCCGTCTCACGGATCGATCCTCGACTCATCGTGCTCGCCCAGGACGGCGAGCTCGCGAATGCTGCGCGGGCCGCCGGGCTCGCCGTGGCGATCGTCGGCATCGCCGACCGCGCCTACCAGGACGACGGGACCCTCGTGCCCCGCAGCGAGCCTGGCGCGGTCATCCACGACGCCGACGAGATCGCCGCGCGGACGGTGCGGATGGTGAGGGAGGGCGTCATCGAGAGCATGGGCGGCGTGGCGATCCCGATCGAGGCCGACACGGTGCTGCTGCACGGGGACAACCCGGCCGCGGTACAGCTGTCCCGTCTCATCCGCTCCCGCCTCGAGGACGCCGGCGTGACCATCGCCCCGCTCGACCCGGACGAGCTCCGTCCGTGAACGCAGCGACCGCACCCCGGGCCACTATCGCCGGCACCGGCGAGTCCGCGCTACGCGTCATCGCCACGACGGGCGACAGCGAGACGGATTGGGTTCTGGTCCACCATCTCTCGCGCCGTCTGCGGGACGCCGGAATCGACGGCCTGGTCACCACCGTACCCACCTACGAGTCGCTTCTGATCGAGTTGGACCCCACTGTCACGAGCGACGAGGCGATGACCGCGGTCGTCGCGGCTCTGCTGCCCACGATCGACCTCACAGCCCCGCTCAGCCGGAGCCCCAAACACTTCCGGGTCCCGGTCCGGTACGGCGGCGAGGTAGGCCCCGACCTCGAGGACGTCGCGCGCACCACCGGGCTGTCGGTCGAGGAGGTCGTCGCCACACACTCGCGGCAGCCCTACACCGTTCGCTGTCTCGGTGCCCCCGGCGGGTCGCCGATGCTCGACTGCCCGGCCCCACTGGTCGGTGTGCCTCGCCTGCGCAGCCCCCGTACGAGCGTTCGACAGGGAGCCGTGTCGCTCGCCGGTCGGCAGGCCACCGTCGCGCCCGCGTCCGCGCCCGGCGGATGGTGTGTCATCGGCCGCACGCCGTTGGTCCTGCTCGACATGACCCGCGAGCCGATGGTGCCGTACACGCCGGGCGACACGCTGTCGTTCGAGCCGATCGACGACGACACCTTCGCAGCACTCAGTGGGCGGCCGCTCACCGCCGAGGCGGAGACATGACGGGCACCCGACTGACGATTCGGCAGGCATCGATGGCGGCGGTCACCGACCTCGGGCGGGTACGCGGTCCGCAGGCCGGGCTGCCCGTCAACGGTGCCCTCGACCAGTACTCGGCCCGCGCTGCGAACATCCTGGTCGGCAACGCCGACAACACCCCGCTCATCGAGGTCACCGCGTTCGGCTTCGAGTTCGACGTCGACGCCGACACCGTGATCGCGATCACCGGAGCAGATACCCGGATCACCGTCGACGGCCTGGAACGTCCGGCATGGCAACCTGTTCCGGTCTCGGCCGGCCAGACGGTGCGACTGTCGGCGATGACCGCCGGGGTCCGCTGCTACATCGCCGTACACGGCGGACTCGAGGTTCCGCGGCTGTACGGCAGCTGCGCTCCCGACACCGTCATCGGCTTCGGCACATTCCTCGCGCCGGGTACGACGGTGGCGTCGCCCCGAGCCATGCGGTTGGCCGCCAATCCGTTCCTCGCGAGTCACGTCGTCCGCCTCCGGGCGAAACGCCCGTCGGTGGCGGGGACCGCGGTGGTCGACGTCATCCTCGGACCGGACGACGCCGATTTCGAGGGAACAGCCCACCGTCTGTTCGACGGCCGGTTCCAGGTGACGCCGCACAGCAACCACATCGGGTTGCGGATGACCGGCGACCTGCCGGAACGCGTGCGATCCACCGAGATGATCTCCCGAGGCGTGCCCGTCGGAGCCGTCGAGGTACCCCCGGGCGACGAACTACTGATCCTCCACCGCGGCCGCGGCGTCACCGCCGGCTATCCCGTGCTCGGCGTGGCGACATCATGCGCACTCGACACCCTGGGGCAGGTCCGCCCGGGCCAGACGGTGGTCTTCCGACAGGTCGACCTCCACGACGCGAGCAATGCCGCTCGTGCTCGACGCGCGGCGCTCGACACCCTCCGCACTCATGTCACAACGGTCTTCTCGTGCCTGGCAGCCGGCGACCGTTCTGCGTCCACATCCGAAAGGTCACAATCGTGTGTCCCACAGTAGCAGAGCGCCATTCGCTGGCTAGACCGGCTCCCAGCAAGATCCGGATCCTCACCGCCGGCTGTATCGGGATCTTCGTCGAGCTGTACGACAACGGGATCTTCGGGTTCATGGCCACCGCGCTGGCCATCGTGTTCGTACCCGGGAACGGGGGCACCGGTTCCCTGATCTTCGTGTTCTCCGGCTACGCGATCTCGTTCTTCGTACGGCCCTTCGGCGCGGTGGTATTCGGCGTCCTCGGTGACCGCTACGGTCGACAACGGATGCTGGTCGCCGTGATCCTGCTGATCAGCATCGCCACGGCGGGAGTCGGTGCCCTGCCGCCCTACTCCGCGATCAGCGTGGCCGCGCCCATCCTCCTGATCCTGCTCCGCGTGGTACAGGGATTCTCGGTGGGTGGCGAGGCCGCCGGCGCGATGACGTTCCTCGCCGAGCACTCCCCCGAGGGTCGTCGCGGATTCAACACCAGCCTCGCACAGATCGCCTCCTTCGCGGCGCTCCTCGTCGGCACCCTGCTCGCCTACGCGATGTCTCCGTGGCTCACCGCAGCCAGGATCCACGCCGGCGGGTTCGGCACGTGGGCGTGGCGGATCCCGTTCCTGGTGGCACTGCCGTTCGGTCTGATCGGCTGGTATATCCGCCGCTCTCTCGACGACACCCCCAACTTCCAGAAGCTGAAGCAGGAGGGCGGACTCGCGAAGAACCCGCTCAAGGAAGCCTTTTCGAGCTCCCGACATCGACGGGCGATGCTGCTCGCCCTGTTCGTCCCGATGATGAACGGATCGGGATACTACGTGTTGTTCACGTACATGCCGACCTTCCTGCACGGCAAGAAGATCGGCTTCACGCTGGGCACGGCGCTGGTGGTCACTGCAAGCAGCCTCGTCGCCAT
Source organism: Tsukamurella soli (assembly GCF_039541155.1). NCBI lineage: Bacteria > Bacillati > Actinomycetota > Actinomycetes > Mycobacteriales > Tsukamurellaceae > Tsukamurella > Tsukamurella soli. Next base: position 38,638 of record NZ_BAABFR010000023.1, on the reverse strand, counting down.
CTGCATCGCCATCCCGATCATGGGTGCGCTCTCCGACCGGATCGGTCGGAAGCGGGTCATCGCGTGGTCTGCGGTCGCCATGATAGTCGCCGCCATCCCCTGTTATGCCCTGCTGGTCACCGGCAGAGAGCACCTCGCCATCCTCGGTGCGTGCATCATGGCTGTCGTCTTCGCCGGTCACACCGCGGTGCTGCACATCCTGATCGTCGAGCTCTTCCCCACCCGGATCCGGTACAGCGCCTATGGTCTCGGCTACAACATCTCGTCGGCCCTGTTCGGCGGTACCGCACCGCTGCTGATGACCTGGCTGATCAGCGCCACCGGGAACGTGTACATGCCCGCCTTCTACGCCGTGATCACGGCGGCCTGCACCCTGGCCGCGGTCCTGACGGTGACCGACAGTGCGCACCTGCCACTCCGCAACGAGTAAACCCGCGGACCAGCCGCACACCGGCCGTCCGCCTCAGATCCTCGAACAGAAAGGAGGGCTCGAATGCCCTACTCCGACTACAGAACCGCCTTGGTGACGGGAGCCTCCACCGGCATGGGGGAGGCCACGGTGCAGCGATTCACCGAACGCGGCCTCACCGTGCACGCCGTCGCGCGCAACGCCGACCGCCTCGCTGCGCTCGCCGAGAAGACCGGCGCGATTCCGCACGCCGTCGACCTGCGCGACACCGCGGCGGTCGAGACCGAGCTCGCGGGACTGCCGATCGACGTACTGGTCAACAACGCCGGGGTGAGCCGACAGGGCAACGTACTGTCCGCGACCGCAGCGGATCTCGACGACATGGTGGACGTGAACCTGCGCGCCGTACTACAGCTCACCCGCATCCTCCTACCGGGGATGGTCGAGCGAGACCTCGGCCACATCGTCAACATCTCGTCCATCGCCGGCCTGTACAACTTCTTCGGGCACACCGCCTACCACGCGACCAAGGCTGCGGTGCACCAGATCTCGCGCCAGATCCGCAACGACACCGTCGGCAAGCGGATCCGGGTCACGGAGATCTGCCCCGGCCGGGTGGAGACCGAGATCTTCGGCCGCAACCTGGGCGGCACCCCCGAGGCGATGAAACAGGCGTGGGAGACCTTCTACGAAGGCTACGAATCGCTCACGACCGACGACATCGTGGGCTCCATCGAGTTCGCGATCGAGGCGCCGCGCCACGCCAACATCGGCCTCATCGAGATCATGCCCACCTTCCAGGTCCCCGGCGGCCTGACATTCGACAGGAGAAGCGAATGACCAGCAGCGTCAACACCAACCGCACCCTCACCTTCCCCCCGCACGTCACCACACGCATCGAACGCGCCGACCGCGCGGCGCTCGCGGCGCTCGGCGAGTTCTCGAGCGCCACGATCCACGAGGCGCAGGGACGTCGCGGCGCCATCGCCTCGCACATCAAGCCGATCGATCGCGACATGCGATTCGTGGGCTCGGCGTTCACCGTCGTTTGCGCGCCCCGCGACAACCTCATGCTGCAGGTGGCCATCCACTACGCGCAGCCCGGCGACGTCCTGCTGGTCTCGGCCGGCGAGCTGGCGCAGGCCGGCATCTTCGGCGATGTGCTCGGCAACGCATGCAAGGCGAAGGGGATCGCCGCGGTCGTCACCGACAGCAGCGTGCGCGACACGCAGGACCTCCGCGCGCTGGGACTTCCTGTGTTCTCGGGCAGCGTGTCCATCACCGGTACCGTGAAGGAGACGCTGGGCCCGGTCAACCAGCCCCTCGTGTTCGGCGGGCAGCTGGTGTACCCCGGTGACGCACTGGTCGGCGACGCCGACGGTGTCGTGGTCGTGCGCCGCGAGGAGATCGAGATCGTGACCGGCCTCTCCAAGGCGCGGTTCGACAACGAGGCCGCGCTCATCGAGCAGTACCGCGCCGGCGGGACGACGATCGACCTCTGCAACCTGCACGACGTGTTGCGCGCCAAGGGCATCACCACCGATCTCGACGACATCGACCCCGACCACGGGCTGGGACCGCGGCGATGACGGCTGCGCAGACCGGAACGAGCGTGCCGTTCGTGCCCGCCGCTCGGGTACGCCGGATCCGTGAGTCCCCGAGTTCCGCGGCCGCCGCGCGGGTGCGCGAGCTCGTAGCGGCCGGCATCACCGTCATCGACCTCACGGTCGGCGAGCCCGACTTCGACACGCCGCGGAACGTCAAGGACGCTGCGATCGCAGCGATCGAGGCCGGGGAGACGAAGTACACGCCCGTCAACGGCACGCCGGAGCTGCGAGCCGCCATCCGCGAGCGGATGCTGCGGGCCACCGGCGTCGAGTACCAGGATTCGCAGATCACCGTCGGCGGGGGCGGCAAACAGGTGATCTACCTTGCGTTCACGGCGTCGCTCGACCCCGGTGACGAGGTGATCATCCCTGCACCGTACTGGGTGTCGTATCCGGATATGGTGCTCGCGAACGATGGCACCCCCGTCATCGTCACTACCACCGCTGCCGACCGGTACAAGCTGACTCCGCAGCAGCTGACAGACGCGATCACCGACCGCACCCGCTGGCTGGTACTGAACGCGCCGAGCAACCCCACGGGAGTCACCTACAGCCGGGACGAACTCCTAGCGCTCGCCGCTGTACTCGCGGCGCATCCCCACGTCCGGGTACTCACCGACGAGATCTACGACGAGATCACCTTCGGCGACGCGGGATCCGTCGGTCTCGCGGCCGCCGCGCCGTCGATCCGAGACCGCGTGCTCACCGTGAACGGCGTCTCGAAGAGCTATGCGATGACGGGCTGGCGGCTCGGCTACGCCGTGGGCGACCCGGCGGTGGTGCGGGCGATCAACCTGCTCCAGTCGCAGACCAGCTCGTGCCCGTCGTCGATCACCCAGGCGGCCGCCACGGCCGCGCTCACCGGGGACCAGTCGTTCATCGACGAGACCGTGGCCGTGTACCGGGCGCGGCGCGACCGGGCCCTCGCGGGGTTCGCCGGGATCGAGGGCCTCGTGCCGATCGAGCCCGACGGGGCGTTCTATCTGTTCGTGGACTGCCGGGGGCTGCTCGGCCGCACCACTCCGGCGGGGGCGACGCTGGAGACCGACCTCGACGTCACGCTGTACCTGCTCGACGAGGCGCACGTGGCAGTCATCCAGGGCTCCGCCTACGGGCTCGACGGGTTCTTCCGGCTCTCGTACGCCACGTCGACGGAGACCATCGACGCCGGCATCCAGGCAGTCCGCTCCGCAGTGGCGCGCCTGCGCAGCGCCACATAGCGCCTGCGTTCGCGGGACCGAGACGAGTCTGCGGCCTGGCGCACCGCTCGGGTGCGCCAGGCCGCAGGTTCAGGATCGCCGGTTACTCGGCTTCGGCTGCCGCGCCGCCGTCCTCGGGATCGACGTCGGGCTCGGCCGACTCGGCGGGCCGGGGCCCGCGGTCGGCGGTGGCGAGCAGCAGGTAGACCTGCCGGACAGCGTCGCCGAGGATCTTGTCGACCTCCGCGATCTGCGTCGCGTCGCCGTTGCGGGCCACGCGGCGGGTGACCTCGACGAGTTCCTGCACGGTGGACCGCAGGTCTGCCTGCTCGCCACGTTGCGCCTCGAACGCCGCGAAGGGGTCGATCCCGGCGGCCTCACTCTCGAGGTACGCACGGCCCGCATCCGTCAGGGTGGCGACCTTGCGGCCCTGCTCCTGCGCGATGGTGATCAGGCCCTCGTCTTCGAGCTGGCTCAGCGTCGGGTAGATCGCGCCGGGACTCGGCCGCCACGCACCGCCGGTGCGCTCCTCGACCGCCTGCACGATCTGGTAGCCGTGCATCGGTGAGGCCGCGAGCAGCTGTAGCACCGCGACGCGGACGTCACCGCGCTGCACGCCTCGCCGGCCCCTACCCCGGCCACGCGGCCCACGCGGCCCACGTCCGCCGGGACCGAAACCCGGTCCGCCGGGACCGAAGCCGGGACCGAAGCCGGCGGGACCGCCGGGGAAACCGGGGCCGAAACCGCCCCGTCCGCGGCCCCGGGGGCCGCCGCGGCCGAACGCCTGCGGACCGGGCCCCTCCTCGGGCCCCTCCGGGAAGCCGCCGGTGCGGCCTGCATCACGGCCACAGCCGCGCCCGCCGCCGTGACGGCCACCGAAGCGGTCGTCGAACTGCTGGAAATCATTGAACTGGTGCCTACGCATGGTGGCACTCCTCTCGTGTCTGGACGGCCGGTGATCTCGTGGATCCCTCCGCCTCGCTTAACTGATGCACTCACGATATATCGCGAGTGCATCGAATGCAAGGGGTGTTCAGAACTTCTTTCGGCGTCGCCGCCTGAAGTCACCACCTCAGCGGCGCACCCTGCCGATTTCGCAGGGGCCGCGCCGCTGGGGCGGTGGTTCCAGGGCTTACCGCCCCAGCGTGCCCAGCTGGACGAAGCCGCGGTCCCGGGCCTCGACACCGTCGGGCCCGATCAGGTCGGCGAGCGCAGTACGCAGCCGGCCCTGCGCCTCGGGCGGGAGCGTGAGGTTGTGGGAGTAGGTGAACTCGGCGTTCACCCAGTCGTCGGTATCGACGTGCAGGGGCGCGTCGAACTCGCGCTCGTCTACATCGAATCCGTTGTCGCGCAGTATTTTTCTGGTCGACTCGACCCACGCTCGGGCCTCCTGCTCGCCGCCCTGCAGCTCCCGGAACTCGGCGTGCACCCGGCGGAACTCCGCGGCGCTGGGTGCCACCGGAAAGGCGTGGTTGCCCAGGATCGCGATCCGACCGCCGGGGCGCAGGACGCTCGCGACCTTCGCCACGGCCGCGACGGGCTCGACCCAGTGGAAGGAGCGGGCGAAGGTCACCAGGTCGAACCGTCGCCCGGCCGGCTCCCAGTCCTCGAAGGTCGCAGGTTCGACGGTCACCCCCTTGCTGCGGGCGAGCTCCGCCATCCGGGCGTCGGGCTCGACCGCCAGCACCCGGGCACCGGCGGCGGCGAGCTGCTCGGACGCGATGCCCGTCCCAGCACCCACGTCGAGGACGTCCAGTCCGCCCGTCGCGAGGTACTCGATCAGCGCGGCGGGGAACCGCAGCCGGTACCGGTCGTAGCGCTCGGCGGCGGACCCGAAGGACCCCGCGCGCTCCCGGTCCAGGTGCCGCTCATGCAGCGAGTCGCTCACCAGCCGCGACCGAGGTCGACGACCGCGCGGCCGGTGTACTCGCCCGCTCGGAGCGCGGCAATCACGCCGGGGAGCTCGTCGATCGCGATGTCGTTCCCGATGCGGTCCAGGCCGCGGGGCCGTAGGTCGCCCTCGATCCGCTGCCACAGGGTGCGGCGCCGCTCGATCGGCAGCTGGACGGAGTCGATCCCGACGAGGTCGACGCCGCGCAGGATGAACGGCATGACGGTGGTGTGCAGCGCCGCACCGCCGGTCAGCCCGCTCGCCGCGACGACGCCCCCGTACTGCAGTGTGCTGAGGATGTCGGCGAGGGCCTTCCCGCCCACGCAGTCGACCGCCGCAGCCCACCTGCCCCTGCCGAGCGGGCGCGGCTTGGCGTCGGGGTCGAGCGGCAGCCGCCCGATCACCTCGGCCGCGCCGAGTGCACGCAGGTGCTCGGCCGCATCGGGCTTGCCGGAGGAGGCGACCACCGCGAAGCCGAGCCCGGCGAGTAGGTCGATGGCCGCGGAGCCGACGCCGCCGGTCGCGCCGGTCACGACGATCTGCCCGTGGTCGGGCGTGATTCCGCGGTCCTGAAGCGCGGCGACACTCATCACGGCGGTGAAGCCGGCGGTACCTATGGCCGCGGCGTCGTGTGTGCTGAGGGTGTCGAGCCTGACCACCTGATCCGCCGGCACCACCAGTTGCTCGGCATAGCCGCCGTCGCGGGCGGTGCCGATGTCGTAGCCGTGCGCGATCACCCGGTCGCCGGCGGCGAAGTCGTCCGCGGCGGACTCGACGACGGTGCCGGCCGCGTCGATGCCGGGCACGATCGGGTAGTTGCGCACCACGCCACCGCCGGGCGTGAACGCGAGCGCGTCCTTGAAGTTGATGCTCGAGTACTCGACCGCGATCCGGACCTCGCCCGGTTGCAGCAGCGCCGGGTCGCGGTTCTCGACCCTCGATGTGACGACGTCGTCCGTCAGGTCTGCGGTCAGTGCCCGGTACTGGCTCATGGGTCTCCTCGAAGTCGGCGTGGCGGCGGTGCCCGACGCCGATGCTAGCCTCGGCCCGCCGAGCACCAGCGGCTCGTCAGTCGTGCGGACCCGTGACGGACTCGAGCGGGTCGGCGACGTCACGCCGGGTGCGCAGCCGGTGGAACCGCGGGTCCGAATATTGCGGGTCCGACGCCGCGCCCGCGTACCGGCACCGGATATCCGGGTAGGACGCCTACGACCTGCAGCAGGCCGCATCGCAGGTGGGCCCGAACACATCGCACCCCGCGCGTGCCCGAACTCACCCATTCACGATGATGATCGACCACGCTTTATTGACTATCGTTCAATAACTGTGGAGATGAGTCCCCCCGGCTTCCCGTTCTCGCGGGAGACCCTGCGCCGCCGCGGGGCGATCGCGGTCGCCATGGTGCTGATCGCGGTGATCGTCGTCGTCGCGATCCAGCACTTCCGGCCGCGCCCCGGGTTCCTCCTGACGCTCCGCACGCCGGACGTCGCAGCCGGGATCATCCGCGGCTCGCGGGTCGATCTCGACGGCGTCAGCGTCGGATCCGTCGACGGCATCGAGCTCCTTCCGGGCGGCCAGGCCGGTGTCACGCTGCGGCTCACCGATGCCGTGGCAGCGGGGCTGACCGACCGGGTCGAGTTCGCGTTCTCGGCGGGCAACCTGTTCGGCGTATCCCAGGTCGAGCTCATCCCGCACGCCGGCGGCAGCCGCATCACGCGCGGCGCGATACTCACCCCGCAGCGGCCGATCACCGACAACACCGTCGCCGACATGATCAGCACGCTAGGCGATGTCAACACCGACGCCATCCGTCCGCACGCCGGTGAGATCCTGGCGCAGGTCGACGACACCACACAGGCGATGACGCCGCTGCTGACCGCGCTCGGCACGATCAGCCAGGCGGTGCACGACACCCAGCGCCTGCCGACGTCGCGGACGTTCCCGAAGCTCGCCGCCACCCTGCGGGCATCGACGGGCACCACGGCCGCGATCCTGGGCGCGCTCGACCGGCAGTGGGACTATCCACCCTTCCGCAACCAGGTGACCGGCGACGGCATGGTTGCCACAGCCGTGTCCATCAACGGCGGCCCCGGTAGCGGCAGCCTCACCGACCGACTGCAGCAGATCCTCTCCCCGGCGGCGGTGGCCGGGTTGGCGGAGGCCGCCCCGGCCGTCCGCGCCCCGCTGCAGGCGATCCTGGACGTCTTCCCGGACGGAACCACCACTGGTCTGCAGCTCTCGCGGCTGATCGACAACGTGCGCCGCGCGATGCCGGGCACTCCGTCGGGCCCGGTGCTGAACGTGAACCTGTCCGTCGACATGCCGGCGATCAGCGCGCTCCTCCCGCCGCGCTGACCCGGTCGCCGTCGACCTGACCGAGTCCCACCGGCGTCCGTACGCTGGCCCACGTGATCGACGTCATGATCGTCGGCGCCGGCCCGACCGGACTCACCGCCGCACTCGAACTCGCCCGCCGCGGCCACGCGGTGCGGATCGTCGACGCCGCCTCCGGCCCGTTCGACGGGTCGCGCGGCAAGGGCGTCACCGCCCGTACACAGGAGGTCTTCGACGACCTCGGCATCGTCGAGCCGTTGCAGGAGGCGGGGTTCCGGCACCTCCCGATGCGCGTATCGGTGGGTGGCGACGTGCGTTTCGACGCCGACCCGGCCGCAGCCGCTGTTCCCACCCCGGACCGCCCGTACGAGTCAGGACTACTGCTGCCGCAATGGCGCACCGAGCAGATCCTTCGGGACCGGCTCGGCGAGTACGGAGTCCACGTGGAGTATGGACTCACCGCGACATCGGTCGACGATCGCGGCGACCACGCGAGGGTCGCGATCGAGGGTGACGGCGACGCGGCGGTGACCGCCCGGTACGTCATCGGCTGCGACGGCGGACACAGCACGAGCCGTGGCTGGGTGGGGGCGACGTTCGAGGGCCACGGGGGACCTCAGGCGCTGCTGATCGCCGACGTCCGGGTCGCGGGCCTGACCCCGGATCGCTGGTACCAGTGGACCGTACCGGAGACGGGGTTCGCCGCGCTGTGTCCGTTCCGGACCACCGATAGATGGCAGTTCCAGGGCCTGTTGTTCCAGGACTACGTCGATTTCGGTGGGCTGCCCGAGCCGACACTCGAACGGGTGCAGCGGACCGTCGACCAGGTGACCGGATCCACCTCGATACGTCTGTCCGACCCCACCTGGATGTCGCGGTGGCGGGTCAATGTCCGTCTCGCGGACCGGTTCCGCCGGGGTCGCGTGTTCCTCGCCGGCGACGCTGCGCACGTCCACTCCCCCGCCGGCGGTCTCGGGATGAACACCGGCATCCAGGACGCCTACAACCTCGGCTGGAAGCTGGCGGCGGTGCTGGGCGGCGACGCGGACGCCGCGCTGCTCGACACCTACGCCGAGGAGCGGATCCCCGTGGCGCAGTGGACGCTGGGCATGAGCAATCGTGGGCTCGAGGACATGTCCCAGGCCGTCACGGACCCCGCTGCCACGCGCCTGATGACGCCACACGAAGACGGCCAGCAACTCGGTCTCGGCTACCGGTGGAGCTCGCTGTCGAGCGAGACACCTGGATTCGCTGCGCGTACGGGTTCCCCTGCGCGCGCGGGTGATCGGGCGCCGGACGCACCGCTGCGCGGGCCCGACGGTGCCGCGACGCGTCTGTTCGACGCCTACCGGGGGCCACACGCCACCGTCGTCGCGCTCGGGGACGCGGCCGCCGACGGTGTCGGGCTGAGCGACACGGGGGTGCCTGTCGTCACCGTCGGCGGTCCCGACGGTGACCTGACCGACGCTGCCGGGCACGCCCGGCAGGCATACGGGAGCGACGGGCTGTTCGTGGTGCGTCCCGACGGTTACATCGGCTTCGCCGGCGTGTCCGGCGACGGTGACGCGGCGCGGGACTACCTCGCGCGGATCACGGGACGTCCCTGAGGCGGCGGGTCTCGTGCCGATTCCTGCGGGCGCTGCCGCCGCCGGGGGTGTCATGCTCGGAGGTATGACCCGCTACGACGAGGCTGGCGGATTCGACGTAGTGCTCCCGCTGTGTCGCCGCTGGCACGAGCTGTGTCTCGTGGACCCGATTGCCGCACATCCGTTCTCGCACTCGGGTCAGCATCCCCGACACGATGAGCGGTTGGCGGCGTACCTGGCGGAGGCGTTCGGCGGGCCACCGCTGTTCACCGCGGGATACGGCGACGAGTCGTCCGTGCGGCGAATGCACGCGGGCAGCGGCGTTCACCGGGAGCTCGATGAGGCGTGTCTGCGCCTGTTCGACCGCGCCGGCGTCGGCGTCGTGATCGATACCGCTGCGGCCGAGCGGATCTCACGCTATTTCCGGGAAGCCACCGAGGCGATGAACGCCTACGGGACCGGCGTCGATCTGGTGCCCGACGGGTTACCGCTCAATACCGTGTGGCTCAACCCCGCTTGGCCCACTTCGCCTCGGCCCGGCCGGCCGAGCCGGGAACAAGCTCGAACAGCAACTTCGGGACGACACCGCTGAACAGGTACGTCTTGCCGTCCTTCACCACGCTGTGCTTCGGGTCGCCCACAGGTGCCTTGCCCGAGCCCATCAGGCCCACGCCGAACGCGCACTTGCCGTCGAACTGGGGAGTCTCCTCGGTCATGGTCGGATCCCTTCGCTGGTCCCCCGCTCGGGCCGAGCGCCCCACGGGCCTACCCGCGCGAGGGTACGTCGAGCGCGGGACGGACACGCCGGGCCATCCCACGATCTGAGACGGCAGGTGTTACACCGCGGGCGCCTTCCCAGCGTCGGAGTTTCGCTACCCTCTGCACATGGACCAGCCTTTCGCGGCGGCGCCCGTCCCCGCCCTGCTCATGCAGGACCTCCACCTCGCATTCGGCCGGAAGGTCGCGGTCGACGGGGTCTCCCTCGCCGTGCCGCCCGGATCCCTCTTCGGGCTGGTCGGGCCGAACGGCGCCGGCAAGACGACGGCGCTGTCGATGGCGGTCGGCCTGCTGCGCCCCATGCGTGGCCGGGCCCTGGTGTTCGGCACCGACGTGTGGGTCGACCCGGTCACCGCGAAGCAGCAGATCGGCGTCCTGCCGGACGGGCTGTCGCTGCCCGCGCAGTTCACCGGTCACGAGCTGCTCACCTATCTGGGTCGGATCCGGCAGATGCCCGAGCCGCTGATCGCGCAGCGCCGTGATGAACTGCTGACCGTGCTCGACCTGGCCGGCGCGGGCGGGACGGTGATCGCGGACTACTCGGCGGGCATGACCAAGAAGATCGGGCTGGCCGCCGCACTGCTGCACGGCCCACGGCTGCTGATCCTCGATGAGCCCTTCGAGGCCGTCGATCCCATCTCGAGCGCCGCGATCCGGACCATCCTCGTGCGGTTCGTCCAGAGCGGTGGCACGGTGGTCCTCTCCAGCCACGTGATGGCGCTCGTCGAGCAGTTGTGCACCCACGTCGGCGTGATCACGGCGGGTCGTGTCGTCGCCGCAGGCACCGTCGATCAGATCCGCGCAGGCGGCACGCTGGACGAGGCGTTCGTCCGCCTCGTGGGCGGCCCGAGGCCGGGGCCGGAGGGGTTGTCATGGCTGGGCCGCTGACGGCGCCCGCGGGCGAGGACCGTTCGCTAGCATGGACCCTCGCCGCGATGCACTGGGCACTGTACAAGCGACGGGCGACCGGCGGGCGCCGCGCGGCGAACGTCATCGCGGCGATCATGGGGCTGGTAGCGGCGGTCGGGCTGTGTTCCGTCGCCGTCGGTGACGACCGAGCGCTCGGGGCCGGCCCCGGCCACGCCATCGTCGGCGGGTGGCTGGCGCTCGCGGTGTCCGGGTTGGGGGTGGCCTGGCTGATCTTCCCCGTACTCTCCGGGTTCTCGGACGATACGTTGCATCCCCGGCACTTCCAGCTGCTCCCCGTGCGGCCCGGCCCCCTGGCGCGTGGCTTGTTCGCGGCGTCGCTGCTCGGCCTAACTGTGCCGGTGACCGCCGCGATGTGCTTCGCGGTCGTGCCCTATGCCGCGGTGCACGCGCCCGCGGCGCTGCCGATCGCTATCGTCGCGTGGCCGCTGACGGTGCTGCTGGTCGTGTCGGTCTCGCGGATCGCCGCGCTGGGCCTGTCCCAACTGCTGCAGAGCCGGCGCAGTCGGGAGTTGGCCTTCCTCCTGTTCGGCGGCCTCGCCGCGCTGGTGTACGTCGGACAGTCACTGGTCAGCCAGAGTCTGGGCACGGTACTGACGAACCACGTGACGTGGCCGCTGACGGTTTCCCACGCCATCCCGTTCGGCTGGGGCGTGACCGCGGTCGACGCGGCCGCGTCCGGGGACTGGGCGGTCGCCGTCCTCACCCTCGCCGGATCGGCCGCGCTGTCCGCGGTCTGCCTCGTGACGTGGCACCGGTTGGTGGCCCGGCAACTGGGCGGCCGGGTGTCCCCGTCGGCGGGCGCGAGCGCCGGGCAGCGTAGGCGTTCGGGTCGCGATACCGGGAAGGGTTGGCGGACATCGGCTCTGGGTGCCGTGGTCACCCGAGAGCTGACACTGTGGCGGGGCGATACACGGCGACGTTCACAACTGCTGATGGTGGCGGTGTTCGCTCTGGTGAGCGGCGTCGGGCCGCTGCTGGTGAGCTCGATCCCGTTCTCCGCGAAGTACGGCGCGTGGATGGTGCTGTACCTGGCGGTATCGGCGGCGTCGAACTCGTTCGGTTACGACGGGCGATCGTTCTGGCACCTCGCGATGATCCCCACCGCCGCCGGTGCCGACGTCCGCGGGCGTCAGCTCGCATGGGTGCTGGTGACGGCGCCGTTCGCGATCGCCGCCGCGGTCGTGGTCCGCGTCTTCGGTGCCGACCCGCTGCACCATGTGGCTGTCCCGATCGCGGTGACCGTCGCGGCGCTCGGCACCGGCGCGGGGTACACGATGGTGACGTCGGTGAAGGCGGCCTACCCCGTGCCCGAGGCGGTGAAGAGCATCTCGCTGGGATCGCGCAACCGCGCCAGCGGCGGGGCCGTCGGCCTGGCGCTGCTGTTCGTCCCGGTGCTCGCCGTGGCAGTACTCCCCGGCGCGCTGCTCGCACTTCTGCCCGGTGCGCTCGCGGTGGTCGGGATCGCCGTTGCCGCCGTGCTCGGCGCCGGCGCGTGGTGGTGGGGCGGGCGGTACGCGATCCGCATCGCCCGCGCGCGACCCGACCTGATCTATTCGCAGGTCACTCACGGCTGACCCGAACGCGGTGAGGATCCGGCGGCGAGGAACGACGATCTGGTGAGCCGATCCGGACGATCGCGGTCACGGCACCGCGGTCAGAGCCTCCCGGCCTGGTCGGCCGGACGGGCGGCGCGCGCACGCGACGGCCGGGCGGTCGCGGGTTCGCGCGCCGGCAGACCGCGCAACAGGGCGTCGATGAACAGATCGAATCGCGGTTCGGCATCACCGAGTTCGAGCGAGTTCTCCGCGGCGGCGAGCCAGCTCACCACGGACGTGCCGAAGATGTACCAACTCTGCTCAGCCAGAGCGGGTTCGGCTCCCGCGGCGATGAAGGCCGCGATCACACCGTCACGCAGCCGACCGAAGGACTCGGGGTTGTGCCGATGCGGGCGGGCGGTGCGACTGGCGTAGCCCGGCACGGCGAGGAACTCGTCGTGCATCGACCAGGCCAGCTGTCGCAGCCAGGCGAGCCACTCTCCCGGTCTCGGCGCATCGGCGGGCATGATCCGGTCCACGATCACGTCGCTGACGAGGTCGAGCAGCGCATCACTACTCGGCACCCAGCGATACAACGCGCCGTGCGTCACCCCCAGTCGGGCCGCCAGCTCGCGCACCGTCAGCGTGTCGAGGTTGCACTCCAGCGCGGCCGCGACGATCTGATCTCGACTCAGCTGCGCCGGCCGCCCGCGCTTCCCGCGTCCGTCCGCACGACCGGTGGCGACGGGCTGGGCATCGGTGGGCACAGCGCGATTCTACGGGCGCCGCCGACCACGTGATCCACGACTCCGACGTTTTTGGTGACCATTGGATACTAAATGAGTTAGGGTTACCTACATGACTATGCTCCACGCCGCCCAGTCCTTCAGCCGCGGCCGGTATCGGTTCAGCTACTGGATCACCGCGTTCACGTTCCTCGTCCTGCAGGCGTTCATGACGGCACCGAGTCCGCTGTACGGCCTCTATGCACGACGCGACGGCTTCTCATCGCTGACCATCACGCTGATCTACGCCGCATACGCCGCGGGCGTAGTGGTGAGCCTGATCTTCGCCGGGCACCTGTCCGATCATCACGGCCGAAGACCGTTCCTGTTGATCGCCCTCGGGCTGGACATCGTGAGTGCGGCGGTGTTCATCGTCTGGCCAGACCTGGCGGGCCTGTACGTAGCCCGGGTGCTGTGCGGTCTGGCCGTGGGCGTCACGTCCTCGACAGCCACCGCCTACCTCAGCGAGTTGTACCTCGCGCACCGGCCGCCGGAGTCGATCCATCGAGCACAGCTGCTGATCTCGACGGTCACGCTCGGCGGCCTCGGGATCGGGGCCCTCGCGGTGGGTCTGCTCGCGCAGTACGTGGCCCATCCGCTGACGGTGCCGTACCTGATCCTGCTCGCCGCCTTCGTGGTGTCAGCGATCGGCATCGCCTTCGCGGCGGAGACCCGCCCACGTCTGGACCCCGTGCCGCGGTACCGGCCGCAACGCGCGTCCGCGCCGCCGCACGCACGCACCGAGTTCTTCTCGGCACTGGTCGGGATATGCCTGGCGTTCGCAGTCTTCGGTGTGTTCATCGGCCTCGCCGGGACGTTCCTGGTGGTGGTCCTGCATCACGCGTCCCTGGCGCTCGCGGGCGCGGCGATCTTCCTGCTGTTCGCGGTCGGCGTCGCTGTGACCACGGTGGTCTCCGCGTGGAAGCCGCGCGGCGTGCTGATCGTCGGCATCGGGTTCACGCTCGCCGGCCTCGCCGCACTCGTGGTCTCCGCCTGGCTGGATCAGCCGAGCCTCACACTGTTCCTCGTCGGTGGGGCTCTCATCGGCGCCGGCGGCAGCGCGATGTTCAAGGGCAGCCTGTCCGTGGTCATCGGCGTCTCGCCGCCGGGCCGGCTCGCCGAGTCGCTCGCCGGCTTCTTCCTGTCCGGCTACGTCGGCATCTCGGTACCGGTCATCGCGGTCGGCATCGCCCTGCAGCACGCGAACACACGGGACGTACTGCTCTGGTTCGCGATCATCATCGCCGTGGGCTTCCTCGCCGCCACCCCGTTCCTGCTCCGCTACGAGCCACCCGTGTCCACACCGTCGGACGCATCGTCGGACGCACCGATCGCCGAGTCGTCACCCACCCCGGCGACACCCGCCGACACGCCCCCCGCTCCCATCGCCTCGGTCCCGCGGGTCACACCCGCGGAGATCAGCGAATTGCGCGCCACCAACCGGGTGTTGGCGGCCGAGCTGGCCGACCTGCGGGTGGGCTACCGCACGGTCGCCGGCCGCGGCCGCTTGCAGCGCGCAGGCATCACGGACCCGACGCGGTTCGTCGTCGAAGCCCGTCTCGAGGGAGGATCGCGCGGTCGTGCCGCCCTGCTGTGCACCCCGCACGGCGAGGTGGCGACGCCCGCGTACATCCCGGCTGCGCCGGACGCGGCTGTGAGCGGTCTGTTGCCGGGCGCGATGGGCGGGATCGGAACGCCGGCCGTGTTCGCGGACGCCGCCCGGCTGTGTCTCCAGCCCGGCGTCGAGGTCATCGAGAACGCCGGTGGGATAGGCGCGTTCATGAACTACCCGGGGGTGACGATCACCGCCACGGGGACGGAGTCGCCGGAGACGGCCGAGCTGCTCGGTGACGTGGACGCCGAGCCCGGCCCGGAGTCATGGGTGCGGCTGCAACATCGGCTGGCGCCCGACATCGCGGTCGCGCCGCCTCCGCCGCATCCGGTGGAGGCACGCGACACCGCCCGGTGGGTGCACCGAAGCCTCGCCGAACACGACTGGCTCGCGGCCCAGGGACGGCACCCCGTATCACTCTGGGCGTCGGTTCCGGACTGGCCGTCCGGCCCCTCCGGCAGGCGGGCGGCCCGAGCGCTCCGGGAGGTGCACGAAGAGGATGTCGCCGCCGGGGGACTCGGCTTCGGCGGCTTCATGATCGCCGCACCCGACATCGTCCGCACGAAGGGAACGCAGCCCGGCGGGATGGCTCACGCGACTCACCCGGCGCAATGCGTCCTCGAGGAACTCGGCGACGCCCGGCCGATACATCTGTCGGACCTCGAGGACCCGCGGGAGGTGTTCGGGCTGGTGGAGTCGGGCGTGGACTCGTTCGGCGGAGCCGCGGCCGCGCGGGTCGCCGCAACCGGGATCGTATACACGGTCGACGGCCCCCTGACCGTCACCGATCCTCGATACCACGACGACTTCACGCCGCTGGCCCCGGAGTCCGCGAGCGGCGTCTCGCGCTACACACGGGCCTACGTCCACCACCTGTTCACAGCTCGACGGCGGCTTGCGGTCGCGCTGTGCACAGCCCACAACGACGAGTTCCTCGTCGCACTGCTGGCCCGCATCCGGGAGTCGATCGTCACCGGCGACTATCTTGACGTCAAGCGCCGGTTTCTCGACGGGTTCGACAGTGGGACACCGTAGTTCATACGGTCAAGCGAAGACTGATCGGACGTGCGGGCGGCGCGGCTCAGCGCCTCACTCGCGCTTCGGGCCGATCCAGACCTGCTGCGCGTCGACGAACCCGTGGATGCCGGCCCTGCCCAGCTCGCGACCATAGCCGGAACGTTTGACGCCGCCGCTGGGCAGCCGCGGGTCGGTCGTGACGATGCCGTTCACCGCGACCTGCCCGGCGACGATCTCCCGCGCCGGCCGCTCACCGCGTTCCGGGGTGCTCCACACGCTGGCGGCCAGCCCGTACGGGGTGGAGTCGGCGAGGTCGACCGCATGGTCGGCATCGACGGCCGCCATCACCGCCGCGACCGGCCCGAAGGTCTCCTCGGCGCAGGCCGCCATGCGATGCACGACTGCCCGGCGTTGATGATCCGCAACAGGGCGACCACCTCCGCCGCCTGTTCCAGGTCTGCGTCGGCCAGAACCAGGCACGGGTCGGAGCCGCCCAGCTCCATCACCGAAGGTTTGATCTCGCTCACCGTCGGGCGCTCCGGCCTCCTGGAAGACGCGGTGGATCGCGGCTGCGCACCCCGCCACGTGCGGATCGTGTTTCATCACGCAGGTGTTGCCGGCCATCAGCGCGGGCGCGCAGAACCGGAAGGCCAACCAGAACGGGGCGTTCCAGGGCAGCACGCCGAGCACCGGACCGAGCGGCAGGTACTGCACGTAGCTGCGGGTGGCATCCGACGCGATCACCTCGCCCGAGAGATGGTCGACGCCCGCCCGCAGCCGCTCGGCGACGGCGCGGAGAAGCCCGCCGCGATCCGCGAATGAGGCTCTGCGCCAACCACTACAGGCGTTCTCCGCGCGATCGACGATTTCGTGTATCTCAGCCGCGGTGGCGGCGGTGGCCTCGCACACCACGCGGCCGGTGGTGGGATCTGTCGCGGCCAGGACGGTCACTGCGTCACCTCCGTGTCTGTTCCGGCCGACGACACCGGGGCGAGCGGCGCTCCGGCGTCGTGCACGGTGAAGTCCTCGCCGAGCGTGAAGAACGACTCGCATCCCTCGTCGGTGACCCGGATGGTGTCCGAGATGCCGACGGTCTTGTCCCCGTCGACGCCCCACATCCACGGAATCACATGGAAGGTCATGCCCGGCTCGAGCGCGGTGAAGTCGCCCGGATTGAGGCTGATGATGTAGCCCTCGTCCCAGGACGGCGGGAACGCGATCCCGATGGAGTAGCCCGAGCGCGTGACCAGGCGCGCCCCCACCGTGTTGTCCGAGATCACCTGCCGCACAATGGAGTCCGCGTCCGACACCGTCATCCCCGGCCGCATGAGCGACTTCAGCTCCGCCAGCGCGAGCTTCATCCGTTCCTGCGCGTGCCGCATGGAGTCGGTGAGCTCGCCGTTGACGATCGTGCGCATCATCGCTGCGTGGTAGCGCCGGTAACAGCCGGCCACCTCGAGGAAGACGTGCTCGCCGGGTTCGATGGTGCGCCCCTCCCAGGTGGCGTGACCGATCATGGTGCGCGGACCCGACGTCACGTACGGCATCACCGCCGGGAACTCGCCGCCCGCACGGAACATCGCCGCGCTGATCTCGGCTGCCACCTCGTTCTCGGTGTTACCGGGCACCGCGGCCGCGAGGCCCGCCGCCATCCCGGCCTCCGCGGCCCGGGCCGCCTTGCGCATCACCTCGATCTCGACGTCGGACTTCGTCGACCGCCCGGCCTCCACGATGCCGAAACAGTCCATGAGCGCACCGTGTTGGAACGAGGTGTGCACGCGGTCCTGCTGATATGCGGGGAAGAAGTAGCTGTTGCGTTCGTAGCCTATATGTTTGGTGCCCAGACCGGACTGGTTGAGGGTGAGTACCAGTGCCTGGATGGCGTCACCCGTGTCCGGGTACGGTCTCGTCCGCTCCACCCAGGTGCGGGCGATCACGTTGGACTCCTCCATGGCCCGAGTGATCATGACCGGCTCGTCGTCGAGCGGTACCACCAACGCCTGGAAGAACGAGTAGCCCGTGGTCTGGTAATCGGTGAGGTACATCAGGTTCTCGGGATCGGTGATCACCACCGCGTCGAGCCGCCGCCGCTCCATCCGCTGTCGCAGCTCACCGAGTCGCCGCTCGTATTCGGCGATGGGGAACGTCATATCCTCGCGGACCCTCATCGTCCCGCCCCGACTCGCACCGCCTCCGCGACCGCCGCCCCCAGGATCTCCAGCCCTTCGTTCAGATCGTCGTCGGGAATGGTGAGTGGCGGAATCAGTTTGAGCACCCGGCCGTCGGTGCCGCACGGCCCGATCAGCAGGCCCTTCTCGAACGCCAGCGACTGCACGCGCTTGGCGAGCGCACCGTCGCCCACATCGAGTGCCTGCATCATGCCCCGGCCACGCACCTCCCAGTCCCGCTCTCGGTGGTCGGCGGCGACGGTGGCGAGCCGCTCCCGCATCAGCTCCCCCTTCGCCGCGACCGCGGTCATCAGCGCGTCGTCGGTGAAATAGTCCAGCGCGACCGCCCCGGCGACCAGGGAGAGTCCCTGCCCGCGGAACGTGCCCGTGTGGGCGCCCGGAGACCAATGCCTATCCACCTCGGGCTTGTTCAGGTTCATCGCGATCGGGGTGCCGTATCCGCCCAACCCCTTCGCCAGCGTGACCACATCCGGGTCCAGACCGAAACCGTCGAAGCTGAAATAGCTTCCGGTGCGTCCGCACCCCGCCTGGATGTCATCCACGATGAACAGCGCTCCGACGTCGCGGGCCAGCGCCTGCACATCCCGAAGCCACTGCGCGCCGGCGACGTTCACGCCGCCCTCGGCCTGCACCACCTCGACCAGGAACGCCGCGGGCGCGGTCACTCCGCTGGATGCGTCGGAGAGCGCCGCCGCATAGTCGGCGAGTGCGGTCTTGCCGCCCGGTGCGGTCTCGTACGGCAGCCGCACCACGTCCCGCAGTGGCACGCCGGCCCACTTCCGGAAGGCCTCGTTGGCGGTGGCGGCGAGCGCTCCGAGAGTCATCCCGTGGAAGCCGTGACTGAAGGCCACCACCTCGCGGCGGCCTGTCACGAGCCGCGCCAGCTTGAGTGCCGCCTCCACGGCGTTCGTGCCGGTGGGACCGGTGAACTGCATCCGGTGGTCCATCCCGCGCGGCGCCAGGATCACATCATGGAACTTCGTGAGGAAGTCGCGCTTGGTGGTGGTGTACATGTCCAGGCCGTGGGCGATCCCGTCGGCCTCGAGGAAGTCGATCATCGCGCGCTTCATGCGCGGATTGTTGTGCCCGAAGTTGAGAACACCTGCGCCGGCGAAGAAGTCGATGTACGACCGGCCCTGCTCATCGACCTGTCTGGCGTTGGACGCAGACCGGAACACCGTGGGGAATGCGCGACTGTATGCGCGGACCTCCGACTCCCATTGTTCGAACGCAGCGGTGTTCATCGGGTCATCCTCCTCGTTGGATATGTTGACACTCTTTCTCTTTCGAACCACCAGGGGGTCGTGGGGCGCCAGCCAGGCCGATGCGGACGCGAGCGGCCGGGTCGATGAGGTCCGTAACGAGCGCTGTGCAGGGGCGCCGGATCCGCGCCGGGCATGGCGCCCCCGATCGGGGCGAAGGCCCCCGGAATCCGTTGCAGGTGATAGCTGAAGTCCTCCGCGGCCATCACGGGCGTTCGGCCGGCGTGCCGCGCCCAGCCGCCGCCGAGTTCCGCCGCGAGCCGGCCGCGCAACCCTGCCGCCGGCCCAGGGTGATTCACCGTGGCGCCGTGGCGCGGGGTCCTCTCGACGGTGGTGGTCACATCGTGCGCCGCCGCTGTGGCGGCGGCGATCTGCTCGATCAACTCGAAGACGTGGTCCCGGGCTTCCGCATCGCCTACCCGGACGGTGGCGGCGAGCTCGGCATCGTCGGGCGTGACGGTGGCTGCGGACTCGGCCAGCACCGAGTCGCGGGTCGATTCGGGCTCCGAGGCGTGTCCGCCCCGACCCCGCAGACTCACCCGGACACGTCGCGCGGCCCAACGGCAGGCCCGGCCGATCGTGCCGGCCGAACACGACATCCACCGCCCGACCGTGGGGCGGACCCGTGAGGCAACCGCCGCCGATCAGCTCGCGCGCGCCGTGCCCGCCCTCCTCCGCGGGTTGGAACAGCAGGGTGACCGGGCCCGGCAGCGCGGCCTCATGCACCTTGGGCCAGCGGGCTACGGCCAGCAGGGTGGCGGCGCGCCCGTCGTGTCGGATTCGGGCGGCCTCGGCCACGACGTCGGACCAGTGAGCGTGCATAGGACCTCCTCGGATCGACTCCGGTCTCGGTCTTCTTCCCAACGTACGCATGACCGGGCGGGGTGTCGACGCATGTCGCCGACGACTCCTCGGTCACCGAGCGGACTCCCTCGCCCCACCGCACATCGGTTTACGGCCTCCTGCGGCGCACGGCCGACGGCACGGTCCGCCACGGCACGCGGTCCGTTCGCAGCCCGACGCCTGGTCAGAGGTCGGCGATGACGCGCTGGACATCGTCGTGCTTCGCACCGAGTTCGCTTGCAAGCGCGAGCCTTTCGTCGGACATCTCATCCGCGCCGAGCCGGACCCGCGCGGTGCGTGCGACCGCCACGCATTCCACACCACGCAGCACACCTGGTGCGAACAGACCATCGCCCGACACAAAACGCACACATCGGGCATGCCGGGCACTACGCTTCAGCAGGACGAAGGAGGCTGCGATGAGGTCTGGTCGGGTGATCACGATGACAGCGGTGGCGACGGCGATCCTGGCGGTGGGGGCCTGCGGCGGAACGACGTCCACGTCGACAGAAGCGCCGGCGGCGGTCACGACCGTACCGACCATGGAGGCGACGGTGACGGTCCCGCCTGCGCCTGCTGCGTCGGGCACCGTAGGAGAGGCGACCGATACGACGACCACGACCCAGACGCCCGTGCGTGTCGCCTCCGTCATGCCGGACGTCGTCTGCATGAATCTGCAGGCCGCCCAGAACCGCATCCACCAGGCCGGGGTGTTCTTCTCCCGCTCGACCGATGCCACCGGGAGGGGACGACATCAGATCCTGGATCGGGACTGGATCGTCGTCGCCCAGACGCCCGCTGCCGGCACTCCGTTCGGCGAGGGCGACGCGATCCTCTCCGTCGTCAAGAACAGCGAGTCCAACCCGTGCTGACCACCGCACACATCCTTCGCGGAAGTCACGAATAACCTTGCCGCAAACAATGACCCGCCGATCGGCGTGGCCGCGGTCGCGGTGCCGCGTCGCTCAGTAGAGTCGATTCATGTCTGTCGCGTCCGCGGGTGTAACGCTCGTCCCGGATGCGCGAACCCTCTGGCTGTCCACCTCAGTGATCTGCGCCGTGTGCGGGATCGCCCAACTCGTCGTGTGGTTCGGTCGACACACCGAACGCGCGCTCCTGGTGTGGGGCTCGAGCTGTCTGATCGGCGGAGCCGGATCCGGCCTCTTCGCCTTCCGCGACAGCCTGCCGGAGGTGCTCGGCTACCCGGTCGCGAACGCCCTCATCACCGTGTATTGGGTGGCGTTGTGGCTCGGGATGCGCACCTTCTCCCGGCAACCGCCTCCGCCGGCTGTCGCGGTCGCGCCGCCGATCGTCGTCGCCCTGGCGTTCGAGACGGTGCCGTGGGTCGCCCAGGATCCCACGATTCGGACCCTGATCGTGGCCCTGACCGGTACCTGGTTCGCGATCGCGATCATCGTCGACGGGGCTCGCGATCAACGGCGCGAGCCCCTGCTACAACGCTGGATCCTCCTCGGGTTGTGCACCCTGTGGCTGATCCCCCTGTTGGGTCGCCCGATCCGGTGCGTCGCGGACCGCGACCGGTGCGACCTGTTCTACCCGGACCAGACGAATGCCGCGGTCACGGCGCTCATCCTGGGACTCACCGGCGCCACCGGGGTCACCCTGGTACTGATGGTGAACGAGCGTCTCGCCCGCAACCTCATCGAGGCATCCGCGTCGGATGCGCATACCGGAACCTTGAATCGGCAGGGAATGATGGCGACCGCGGAGCGCGTCATCCGTGAGCGGCCTCGCGCGGCCGTGGTGCTGATGATGGACCTCGATCGCTTCAAGGACACGAACGACCGCCACGGCCACGCCGCCGGAGACCGCCTACTGGTGGCGTTCGCCGACGTCGCGCGCCGCTGCCTACCACCCGGGGCGGCGCTCGCGCGATGGGGCGGGGAGGAGTTCTGTGCCCTGGTGCCCGGGATGACCCCCCAGGCGGTGGCGACGGTCGCCGAGCGGATCTGCGTCGCGTACGCCGCGGAGACGGTCGACGTGCCCGGCGGCGGGACGCTGTCCGGCACCGTCAGCATCGGAGTGTCCGCGCTCGCAGACGACGGCTTCCCCGCCGCCGTCGACCGCGCGGACCAGGCGCTCTACGAGGCGAAGCGGCGGGGCCGTAACGGCTATCACGTGACCGACGAGTGACCGCACGCGGACGGGTGGTGCTACGGCACACCATGTGCAATAGTGAACCAAGGTATTTATCTGGCCGAATGGAGTCCGTCATTTTCCCAGGCGACCGCGTCAAACTCCTCCACGAGTCCGACACGTACGGGACCGTCTGGTCCGTCCCGACCGGCGACACCGTCGCCGTGCGACTGGACGACGGCCGCGCCGTGCACGTCGACACCTCGGAGGTCGCGCACCTCCGCTGAGCCCACCCCGCCGCCCGCGCCGGTACGGTGGGCGCGGTAGTGACGACCACACGAAGGAGTGTCGATGTCCGAGCTCGATGACAAGTTCGCGTTCGCTCAGGAGGACGTGAAGAAGCTGACGACCAAGCCGTCCAACGAAGACCTGCTGGCGCTGTATGCAACGTTCAAGCAGGCCACCAAGGGCGACGCGGTGGGCAAGCGGCCGGGCCGGCTGGACTTCGTCGGGCGCGCGAAGTTCGATGCGTGGGCGGCGCTCGCCGGAACCCCCGCCGACGACGCCAAAGACAAGTACGTCGCCACCGTCGCCAGGCTGCGGGCCGGCGCGTAGCCTCGGCGCCATCCGCGTCGGCGGGTGAGGTGCCGCGCGGACGCAGGGATAGGCATCTTCTCACGACTGAGAGTGCTTCCGGCCCGCGTGGTCGTCGAACCACGCGAGAGCCCCGTCCTCGCCCCCCACTGCCGCGCTCTCCGCGAGACACTCGGTGCAGCGAGCGTGCCAACCGACCTCGTCTCGCCACGTGTGGGGTCGGCCGGATGGAACCCAATCGGGCGACCAGGTGACCGCGAACGCATAGTCGATGCGGCTGGTGACGGCCTCGGCCAGACTCTCCAACGCATCGTCGGGCACACCGAGGCCGCGGAAGTGATTGATGAACCGCATCTCGTCGAGAACCGCATCGCCGAGCAACGCGATCTCCCGCAGGCTGCGCTCGTCGTGAGGCGACGCGCCCCCGGGGCCGTGTTCGGCCGGCCCCGTCACACGACGTCCTCGAAGCTGGACTCGCCGGGATACCAGACCATCCGGGCAAGGTCGGCGAATCCCATGATCTCGGCGATCTCGACGTAGACCTCCTCGATCCGCGGGTGGATCACGACCGCGCCGGTGTCCAGCACGATGCGGATCCCGACGCCCGTCCGCTCGGTGGTCGACGACACGGTGCCGGGCGTCAGTCTGCGTAGCGCGTCCGCATACCCGCTTCCATGCTGCAACTGCGGCGAGGCACCGAAGTCAATCGTCGAGGGCACTTACCGCGATGCCGTACGGCAGGAAACGCACTCGCCGATGCACATCGGTGTTGTGCTGATGAACGCGTAGCGCGTCGAGCTCGGTCGCGAAGACCTGCTCGACCCTGGCGCCACCGTCATCGTCGGTCGCGACGATCGCCCACACTCCGTCGCCCGTCTCGCCGGTCGTCTCCGGCTCGCGACGCGGACTCCGCCGGGCATCATCGAACAATCCGGACCACGCCTCGCGGCCACCGGCATTCGCCACGAACCGCCCCAGCATGTCGCGGGCCTCGCGGGCGATGTCGTCGAAGTCACCGGAGCCGAACCCGAACGGGCCGTCGTTCTGTGCCATATGGGGCTCCTTCGCCTCGGTCGACCATTACAACCCAGTGTCCACCCCATCGACCGACTCGGCCACCTCCGATATCCGATGCTGCGAATCCGGGCCTCGGCGCCCGGTCGGTAACCTCGGCGCATGGGCTTCACCGGATTCCCCGAGGCTGCGCTCGACTTCTACGACGACCTCGAGGTCGACAACTCGAAGACCTTCTGGGATGCGCACAAGCAGGTCTATCGCACGGCGGTGGCCGCGCCGATGGCGGCACTGACCGACGATCTGGCGAGCGAGTTCGGCCCCGCGAAGATCTTCCGGCCGTACCGCGACGTGCGGTTCTCCAAAGACAAGACCCCGTACAAGACGCATCAGGGCGCGTTCGTCCCGGTCGGGCCTGCGACCGGGTACTACGTGCAGCTCGGCGCGCCGGGCGTCCGGGTGGGAGCCGGGTTCTACGAGGCGAGCGCCGAGCGGCTCGCGGCCCTCCGTCAGGCGATCGACGACGATCGCCGTGGCGGCGAGCTGGAGAAGATCGTCGCGAGACTGGAGCGCAAGGGCTGGGAGCTCGGCGGCGAGACCCTCAAGACCGCGCCACGGGGCTGGGACGTCGACCACCCGCGGATCGCCCTGCTGCGACACAAGTCGCTCACCGTCGGCCGTGACTACGGCTTCGGCGACATCATCGGCTCGCCGGAGTTGGTCGAGCAGGTCCGCGCGCATTGGCGAGAGGCGACCCCGCTCCTCGACTGGCTGGTCCGGCACGGCGCGGCGTGAAGCGCGCGGAGCGTCGAGCTGATGTAGAAGGTCAGCATGGACATGGCCGACCGATAGGGCGAGGTGGCCCTGCGCCGCGTCGAGGTCTGCGCAGAACGGAGCAGAGATCGCGCGATCTCCGTGGGATCCGACCAGGTGAAGACCCCTTCGTCGAGGTCGAGAGCGTCGGAATGCTCGGTAACGTCCTGGGACCACTTCTCCTCTGCCATACCCCCGATCGTCGACTGATCGCCTACACGGCGAAAGGGCCGGAGCCGACGCACACACCGTCGTGGACCGGCTCGCAAGGAGCGCGAGGACTTCGTCAACCTTCGCGGATGGACATCTTCGCGAGCTTGTCGCCGTCGACGTGGAAGGTGAACCTCGAGCGGCCGTTGGCGTGGTCGGATCGCCAGTCACCGATGACGGTGACTGTGCTGCCGGTTGTTTCGACTTCTTCGACGGTGAGCGTGCCCAGGGAGCCGATGAGCTCCTTATCGCTCCAGCCTTGATTGCTGAGCGGCCGGTGAATGCTCGTCCCCAGTCATCGACCGGCTCATCCCACAGCGTGCCGCTCCGGGCACCTGCCATCAGTTGCGTAGCGCGGCGAGCGCCCGGTCGGCGTGGACCTGCATGTTGACCTCGGAGGAGATCACGTCGGCGACGGTGCCGTCGGCGCGGATCGCGAATGTGGTGCGCTTGGTGGGCATCCCGGCCAGCTTGAGCAGCCCGTCACGCCGCACACCGAAGGCGGACGCCACTGTGCCGTCGACGTCCGCCAGCAGCGGGTAGTCGAGCCCGTGCTTCGCGGTCCAGTCCTGCTGCTTGGCCACCGCGTCCCGGCTGATACCGACGCGCTGGACACCCGCCGCGGCGAACTCCGCTGCCAGGTCGCGGAAGTGGCAGGCCTCTCTGGTGCAGCCCGGCGTGAACGCTGCGGGATAGAAGAACAGGGCCACCGGACCTGTGGTGAGCAGATCGCTCAGCCTGCGCGGGCTGCCGTCCTGGTCGGGCAGTTCGAAATCGGGGGCCTTGTCTCCGGGTTTCATGATGTCCACGCTAGCCCGACGTGGGTCAGGTATCACGCCGCACCGAGCGGGACCGGGAGACCACGCGGTGCATCACACCGACGCCGAGGTCTGGACCGGTGGGACAGGGCCCCGGCTCTCGACGACCGTCAGCGACCGTGGACGCAGGGCGAACCACGCAACCACCCCGCCCGAGGCGACCAGCACACCCGCGATCAACACCGCGAGCCGGAACCCGTCCAGAAACGCCTCAGCCGGAGCCACACCCAGACGGAGTGATGACTGCTGTCGACCGGTGAGCACGACACCCAGGACGGTGATGCCGAGTAGTGCGGCCACCTCCCGGCTCGCATTGAACAGGCCCGAACCGACGCCGGCCCGTTCCGGCGGCATCTGGCTGAGAACGGTCGCGGTCAACGTGATGGTCAGTCCCCCACCGAGACCCGTCACCACGAGGCTCGGCATCAGGCCGGCGAATCCGGTGTGCGCACCGAGCAGGAAGACGGACGCGATACCGGCCCCCATCAGCACGAATGCCGCCGCGACGGCGCGGTGAGCCCCGAAGCGTTCGGCGATCCGGTCGGACAGGGCTGCTGCGACCGCCATGCAGATCGCCATGGGCAGGAAGGCCAACCCCGCCTTGGTCGGCGAGAAGCCAAGCACCCCTTGGATATACAGCGAGGTGAAGAAGTAGATCCCGAACAGCCCGAACGCGAACAACATCAGCGCGACCAGGCCGCCGGTGAAGATTCTGCTACGGAAGAGGGACAGGTCGACCATGGGCGCGCGACCACGCCGTTCGACGCCGATGAACAGTGCAGCGGCGATCGCGGCAATGGCGAACGCAGCCAGGATCGGCCATGAGGTCCATCCGAGGTCGTGCCCCTGGATCAGGGCGAACGTCAGCGCGGTCAGGCCGACCGCCGACAGCGATAGACCGGGAAGATCCACGCCGGTCGCCGGCGCGCGCGATTCGTCGACCGACGAGATCACCAGCGCCACCGTGATCACCCCGATCGGCACATTCACGAAGAAGATCCACCCCCACGAAACGTACTGGGACAACACACCGCCCAGCAGCGGGCCGGCCGCGACAGCGAGCGCACCGACAGACCCCCAGACCGCGATGGCCGCGTTCCGCGCGCGCGTGTCGGTGAAGGCGGCCGAGATGATGGCGAGCGTTGTCGGTGTGATCATCGCTGCGCCCACACCCTGCGCAGCCCGCGCCCCGATCAGGACGGCGGCGGTCCCGGCCAGACCGGCGATCAGCGAGGATCCGGCGAACACGACCAGACCGGCGAGCAACAGCCTGCGCCGGCCCAGGAGATCCGCGAGCCGGCCGCCCAGCAGCATCAGCGCGGAGAACGTGAGGATGTAGGCGCTCACCACCCACTCCAGCCCCGCGGTGCTCAGGTGCAGTTCGCGCTGTATGTCAGGGATCGCGACGTTGACGATGTTGTTGTCCAGGTAGGTCATGAACGTGGCCAGTGACACAGCCACAAGCGCGCCGCGCTGGCGCGCGGTCATAGCGGATCGGTCGGACATCGGGTACTCCTATACGAGAGACATGTACTGCGTATATGTACGTCATATAGCGTATCCCCATACGATGTATAGTTGTCAAGTGTGAGTGGGAGAACTACGAGCAAGAAGGCCGACGGGGCTCGACTGAACAGAGACGCGGTAGTCGACCGGGCCTTGGTCATAGCCGACACAGAAGGGCTCGATGCAGTGAGCATCCGGCGCATGGCGCAGGAGTTCGACGTCACGCCCATGGCCCTCTACTGGCACTTCAAGAATCGCGACGAGATGCGCGCGGCGCTCGGGGACCGCATCATCGACACCGTCGTCGCCCCCGACGATGCGGCGTCGGCGCAGGACTTCATCCGCCGGACGCTGTCGGCACTGATCGACGCGATGCGCCGCCACCCTGCGGCCGCCGAGCTGGTCCCGGCGCGAATCCTCCAGTGCGACAACGGTCGCACTATCACCGAGCGTGTCCTGGCACGACTGATCAGCGACGGCTACTCACCCGCAGCGGCGGCGACGGTGGCGCGCAGCGCACTTCAGGCCGCAGTCACCCTCGTGGTGACCGTCCCCGGCGCGGAGCTCACCATCCCGGAGGAACAACGCGACGAGACGCGCCGACACAAGCTGGCCGACCTCCTCACGTTGCCCGACGACCGGTTCCCCATCCTCAAGAGCCTCGCACCCACGTTGCTGCGCTGCGACGACCAGGACGAGTACTTCGCGACCGGCGTCGACCTGTTCATCGACGGCGTCGCCGGGATGCGGGGGCGCTGACACAGCTCGGGGGGCATCGCCACACTCTCCAATTCGCCGGCCGGGAAGACCGGGAAGACACAGGGCGCCGGTGCACCGCGGTGTGTGCCTCGGCCCGCGCAGACGTCGCAAGGCGACACCGTTCGACGCACGCACGCCAACGGATCTTCGCGTGCCTGCAGACCGGTCTACGCAGCGCACCGGGGTGAGCAGGGCCATAGCGACGCTCCTATGGTCTGTCAATCCCTTCGGGGTGCTCGAGTAGTCGGTAGAGGTCGCGGGCGATGTAGCGTTTGAGGCAGCGTTTGATCTCTCGTGGTGTTTTGCCTTGCGCGGTGCGTCTGGCGGTGTAGGCCTTGGTCGCGTCGTCGTAGCGTTGCCGGGACAGGCAGACGGTGTGGAGGGCGCGGTTGAGTTGCCGGTCGCCGTGCCGGTCGAGGCGGTAGCGGGTGGTGACCTGGCCGCTGTTGGCGGGGATCGGTGCGACGCCCGCGAGTCGGGCGAACGCGGCCTCGGAGCGGATCCGGCCGGGATGCGACCAGGCGCACAGGACGGTCGCGGCGACGATCGGTCCGACGCCGAGTTGGGCGAGCAGGTCCGGGCGCCAGCGTTTGACGATCGCGGCAATGGCCTTCTCCTGTCGGTCGGCCTCCTTCTGCAGGTCGCGGATGCGGCAGGCGAGGGTCTTCAGGACGGTCGCGGTGGTGGCGGTCTCGACGTCCCATCCCTTGGCGGGGCGCAGGGCGGCGGCGATGACGGTCATCTCCGGCAGGGTGTGTCCACGCAGCTTCGCCCGCAGTACTTCGGGGGCCGCGATGACGAGGCTGAACAGCTGCCGCTGAGCGACGGTGTGCCCGTCGACGGCGGAGCGGCGGGCGGCCAGGAGAACGGATAGGGCCTGCCGGTCACCGGCCGCCCAGGGTGTCCCGACGTTCTTGCGGGACAATGCTTCCCGCGCTGCGCGGACGGCGTCGAGGGGATCGGACTCGGCGCCGTGGCGGCGGGCGGCGCGTTCGGGGCGGTCCAGCTCGACCACGAGTTCCTCGTGGTGTTCGAGGTGGCGGGTCAGGCCGGCGCCGTGGCCGCCGGTGCCCTCGATCGCTCACACTCGCAGTGGTGTGTGCCGGTCGGCGAACTCGATCAGTTGCTGGTAGCCGTCGGGGGTGGTCGGGACGGTGATCTCGTCGGCGGCGGCGCCGGTCCCGGTGTGCACCACCGCCGCAGTGTGGGTGTCGACATGCGTGTCGACCCGATGACGATGTCCACGACATCGGTCAGACTGGTCATGCGTTCCTCCATAGCTCCGGTGGGACGAAGGGTTCCGGTCCGGATCGGAGGTTCGGCAGGACTGTAGATGGGACACGGCGATGCGGCGAACATCGCCGGTCGAGCTCCTGATCAGGCCAGTCGCTCCACCGGGCCGGGGCCGACGGACCACGAGTAGACAAGTCGCCTCAAGGGTACGAAGCCAGTCAGGCCAAGGGTCACACTCGCAGTCCATCAGCTACCGCCCACCACCGCTGGCACCGGTGACCCGGCAGCCACGCGGATGACGGTGAAGCCATCCTCACAGTCAGCTCAGTCAGCGGCTGCACGGTCCCGCAATGATCTGGGCCGCCGCGGTGTCTGCGGCTGCTCACCGCCAAGCAATTCACTGATCAAAATAAACTTGGCTCGAGCGGGTATTATGTCCACGAGGTGGCCGTCGATCACCTGCCTGGCCGGACACTGATCACAATAGGGGGCGAACCCTTTGGCTAGATCCGCTGCCACCGTGGCTGCCGTGGCAGCCGAAGCCGGCGTGTCCACGGCAACCGTGTCTAGAGTGCTGACGGGTTCTAAGGCGGTGTCCCCCGCCACTGCGAACCTGGTACTCGCAGCAGCCGAGAAGCTGCGGTACTCGGGGAACTCCATCGCCAAGGCGTTGCGATTGAACTCGACAGGAAACGTGGGAATGCTGGTACCGAGCATCTCGAACCCGTTCTTCACAGCACTCGTTGAGCAAGTAGAGCATCAGCTCGCGGGCGCCGACCTCAATCTCTTCTTATGCGACTCACAAAGTGACGTCGACGTGGAGGCTCGACGGTTACGGTCGCTGACGCAAGGTTCGGTCGATGGGATCCTCGTAAGCCCTGTCGACGAGGTCGACTCGAAATCCGCGCTAGCGCGGGCGATGGAGATAGCACCGGTAGTGCTGTTAGATCGTTGCGTGGCAGGGATCGATACAGACTGGGTGGGCCTCGATGATACCCACGCGATGACATTGATTGCAGAGCACGTAGCCGGCCTCGGCGCGCGGACGGTGAGTTTTGTAACGTCGATCATGGGGTCCTCGTCGGCCCGCGACCGCTTGGACAGCGCGCGCGTCGCGTGTGCTCGGTTCGGGCTCGAGCTCGCAGAAGAGCTCATCTTCGACGGCGAGTTTACACTCCGGTGGGGAGTAACGGCAGCGGACCTGTTACTCAGACGCGAAACTCTGCCCGACGCGATCATATGCTCCGATGATCTCATTGCCATCGGACTAGTCGGCCGTCTCACCAGCCGCGGCGTCCGCGTCGGAACGGACGTCGCCGTCACCGGGTTCGATGACATCGAGTACGCGGCCTTGAACGCACCGGCCTTGACCACGCTACGGCAGCCGCTGTCACAAATCGCCGCTGAAGCAGTGCGACTATTGCAGGAGAGGATTCGTGCAACGGATCATCCAACCACTCGATTCGCCCTGCGCGGCGAACTCGTACTACGTGAGAGTACCGAGGTCTTCTCACCTGAGTGGCGCCGGAGGGCGCAGCAACAGAAATGACCGAACACAAGCCGGTGAGCCATGCTCTCGGCTTAGGTCGATCGCGTTGAT
This sequence comes from Tsukamurella soli, assembly GCF_039541155.1. NCBI lineage: Bacteria > Bacillati > Actinomycetota > Actinomycetes > Mycobacteriales > Tsukamurellaceae > Tsukamurella > Tsukamurella soli. Next base: position 8,018 of record NZ_BAABFR010000023.1, on the reverse strand, counting down.
GACCTAATCCGAATGTCCCAACTCGGGTTGAACCAGGCTCGCGGAATCATAGAGATCTCGCCGTGAAGCCGACCCCACCTTTATTGCGCGCCGTGCCGACGAACAGCTTCGGCGGCTGCGCTGGTGGCACGGTGCATCGCACCGACCGGTGTCGCGCCACCGGCGAGAGCGACCGCAAGCGCTCCGCAGTAGGCATCTCCTGCACCAGTGGTATCGACGACATCGGCCAACGGCAGCGCGGGCACTCGGTTCGCGCCCCATTCGGACCCCTTGTCACCGCGGGTGATGAGCACTGAAGGTAGCTGCCCGTAGCGCGATTCGAGGTCGCGAGCCTCGTGCTCATTGACAATCACAGGGTCCGCATACAGCAGGACTGCGGGGCTGACCACTGCGAAAGGAGAGAGGTTGAGTACCAGCCGCGCTCCAGACCGGACGCAGTACTCGGCTGTTCGTTCGACGACAGCTGTCGGAATCTCGAGATTCGTGACGATCACATCGGTGCTATCGAGCGAACGAAGCGCGGTGAGATCCTCGACACCGAGACATTCGTTCGCCGCGGGGGAGACGATGATCATGTTCTCACCGTCCTCGTTCACGACGACTACCGCCGATCCCGTACGGACGTCGGGCGTGCGGAGCACAGCGGTCACCGCGATACCGAGACTACGGAGCCGTTCCCGATAAGTGGTACCTTCCGGGTCGTCGCCCACTCGGCCCACCAGCGAGACCCCGACTCCTTTGGGCGCCGACCGGGCGGCGGCGATCGCTTGGTTCGCGCCCTTTCCACCCCACGCTGTCGTAGGGGCGCCGCCGAGAACGGTCTGGCCGGGTTTCGGATGGCTCTGGACCCGGATGACCGTGTCGACATTCAGCGACCCGACGACGAAGAGTCTTCCCATGGGATTACTTCCCGGCGAGCCAGGCAACGGCCTGCTGCCACAGGGCAGCGAAACCATCCCAGTCAGTGAATTCTTCGGGAGCCCAGTGCGGGCCGATATCGCTGGCGTAGGCAAGGGTGCGACCCCGACCGTATTGATCGACGACGAGTAGGGGCGCACCGTCGTCGAACCTCGCCAGGACACGAGCGGAGTCCTTCGGCACCAACCGCTGGTAGCCGAGCAGCAGCGGAAACGTGGGCTCGATCCCGTCCGTGATCTCGTGTGTATCACTGAGTCGCGCGACCACGCCGCCGGGTTCCTCCGCCCGATCGTCGCCTACTTCGAGTTCCACCGGAAGGGCGTCAGCGAGCGGAGAGTTGCGATAGTTCGCCTTCGCCTCGATCCCCTGGAACGACAGGTATCCGCCGATCATCGCAAGGCCACCGCCAGCGTGTGTCCAGTCGCGGAGGACCTCTAGGCGGTTGGACGTTCGCCTGCCTCGGACGAAGGTGTCGGCCGGAAGCAGGAACGTGTTCGAACCGACATCGGAGAGCAGTACGGCGTCATATTCGTTCAGCTCTTCCATGGTCCATGGAAAGTCGGCGGCCGCGACGTGGCAGGGCATGTAAGTCACTTCGTAGCCGCCGGCTCTCAGCGCACCCAGCAAGGCCGCGCCGCCCTCGGCGTAATCGACGGTGGTGAACGAGTCGAAGCCCTTGGTGTGAATAGAAGTGACGGACCAACTTTCGCCGGCAACGAGCACGCGTGTCATGAGGTTCCTTGTTTCTCGATCTGTGGTGTCGGAATCGCTACCCCGCGACATCAGCCGCATAGGTCAGCGATGGTGAGAGCCAGTACTTTCGTCGCGGCGAGAACATCGGTCTCGCTGATGTACTCGTCGGGCTGATGGGCGACGGCCATCTGGCCGGGGCCGAAGCAGATGGTCGGGCTGCCTGCATCGATCGTGAGTCCCATGTCGACATGGGACATGCACCCCTCCAGCGCACTGCCGATTCCTACGGACTTCGCTGCAGCGAGCGTACGGGTGACGACGGGATCATCGTCAGCCGTCTCCCCGCAGTCCGCATCGACGAGCCATCGCACAGTCGGCGGGTGCTGGCGCAACCATTCGTCCTCGGGTGCGAAACCCGCGATAAGTTGTTCGAGCTCTCGCTTGACAACCCCACCGAGGCCGTGTTCGTCTTTCTGTGCGGGGAGGTACTGCGCATTGAACGTGATCTTGCAGCTGGACGCGTACGTGGTGGGAAATTCACCACCTTCGATCTGGGCGACCTTGATCGCACACGGGATCGGGATGTGCGCGTGATTCTTCAAAGGGTCCGCCACCCACGCAGACGAACGCTCCGCGAATGCGTTCAACAGTCGGCGGCCGTACTCGATCGCGTCGACGGCGCCACCATCCTGCCAGAGCATCCGTTTCAGCTCAATGTGCCCGGCACGACCGTGGACGGTGACTTCGCCCCACAGGATCCCGCGACACAGGGGCGCAACGTTCAAGTCCGTCGCTTCCGGAACGATGGTGCCGAGAGCGGCGATGTGGCCGCGATCCACAAGGGCGAGTGTCCCCATGCCGCCGGCCTCTTCATCGACCACCGATGCGACTAGGAGGTCCGCGCGGAGCACGACGCCGGCATCGCGGAGCGCACCGATCGCTCCGAGCGCTGCAGCCATGCCACCTTTCATATCGGCAGATCCGCGGCCATACACGCGGCCGTTCCTCCTAGCCCCGCCGAACGGCTCCTCCGTCCACCCGGATCCGACGCTGACCACGTCGGAGTGTCCTTGGATCATCAGAGCGCCAGCAGTCGGATCCGTGCCCCGGAATCGGGCGACGACGTTCGGACGGCCTGTGAAGACGTGATCAGGGTAATAACCCGGACCGTCGGCTCGATGAGCCAGGCCTTCGGCGCTTGGCTCCCACACGTCGAATTCGTCAGGGTCGAGCTCGGTGAGAAGCTGTTGGTAGAGCTGCTGTACGCCACCTTCACCAGAGATCTCCGCGCGGTCCCCGAACCACGGGTTCACACTTGGAGTGCGCAACAACCGCTGCAGCAGCGCCAAGGTGTCCTCGGCGCGAGCTTCCACGGCGCGGACGATGCGATCTGTCGTTTCCGACACAGTATGTCGTTCCTCTCAGTTCGGATGCGGTGTCAAACTGCGCTCTCGCGGACCACGGAACGAGTGCGGACGAGCATCGATACGATCAGGACCAGACCGAGAAGTCCGATTTGATACGTACTACCGACGCCTGCCAACTGGAGTCCAGAGTCCAAGATCGCGACCAACAAGAGCGCTAGAAACGTACCGGAGAGCTTTCCCACGCCGCCGGTGATCGCAGTGCCGCCTAGAACGGCGACGGTGATCGACTGCAATTCCAGTCCGGTACCCGAAGTGGGCTGAGCGTTAGAGAGCCACGAGGCGGTGACGATTGCTCCGACGGCCGCCATGACTCCCGAGACGACGTAGAGGATGGTCCGAATACGACGTACGTTTACCCCGGCCAGAGTCGCAGCGGCGGCGTTCGAGCCGGTGGTGTAGACGTGCCGACCGAATACGGTCCGACGCATCACATAGCTTCCGACAACAAATAGCGGCAGCAGCACCAAGAGCACCTGTACAGGAATTCCGGCGATGGAGCTCTGTCCGATGACGCTGAATCCGTCCCCGTCGAATCCGTTTATGTCGGTTCCGTTGGAGAGCACGTTCGCAGCCGAAGCATACAGGTACAAGGTCGCGAGTGTAACGATCAAGGGCGGCAGTCTCAGCAGCGTTATGAACAGCGCGTTGACCAGACCGAGCGCGGCGCCGACGAGCAGAGCGATTCCGGCCGCAACCCATGGATTCGCGCCACCATGAACCGTGAGGAGCCCAAACGTGACGGAGCACACGGACATGGTGGAGCCGATCGACAAGTCGATTCCACCTCCTCCCCCGAGGATCACCAGGGTCTGCCCGAGCCCGAGAATGCCGATGACCGCCGAATACTGCACCAAGGTGAGTAGATTACTTACCCGTAGGAAGTATGGGGAGATCCGGCTCATCACGATGAACGTGACCACGATCAGAGCGATCAAGGCGATGCGGCGGTCACGGAACATGCGCGTGATCACGATCATTACAGACTCCTCTTCTCGCGACGGTTCAGCATTACGACGATTCCATTGATGGAAACAGCGACGAGGATCACCAGCCCGACGATCACACCGTTCCATAGAGACGGAACCCCGGCCAGAACGGTGCCGTTGTCGAGGATGACGATGAATGCAACGCCGCCGAGAGTGCGGGGAATAGAACCCTCCCCGCCGAGGATCGACGTGCCGCCGACCACCACGGAAGCAACTGCCAGAAGCGTCAGCTCGTTCCCGGATGTCGCCTGGACTGAACCGACACGCGCAAGATACGTGCAAGCAGCGATGCCGATGAACAACCCGAGAATCACCGATGCGCCCAATCGAACCCGGGCCACATTGATGCCCGAGAGCTTCGCCGCCTCCACATTATTTCCGATCGCGTATATGGACCGCCCGAATGTGGTGTGACTGAGGATGACATGCATTATCACATATATGCCGACGACGATGACAACGAGAACCGGAACGCCGCCGAAACGTTCCTGCCCGGACAGGAACGGAAACACAGGTCCCGAGAACAGATCGTGGTTGTCCCAGAGCGCGAAGAGCCCGGTCTGGAACAAGGCGCTCGTCCCAAGGGTGGCGACGATTGATGGGATAGCGAATCGTGCCGTGAGAACGCCGTTGAGGAGACCTAATGCGACTCCTCCTGCTAGAGCAGCGGCCAGCACCACGATCGGGGCCTGGTCGGCATTCATCATCGATGCCACGACCCACGTGAGCATGCCGACCGCGAATCCTGTGGAGACGTCGATGCCGCCCATGAGGACCACGAGGGTCAGCCCGGCAGCGATAAGCGCCAGATCAGAACCGTTGACAGCGACGTTGACTAGGTTTTGAGGGCTGAGGAACTGCTTCGACAGTAGTGCGAATACGACGAACTCGATCACGAGAAGGCCAGGCAGTAACCAATTCTCCACGGCGTGGACGACGTCGAGAAGGGTGGCACCGTGACGCGTCGAATGGCCGTCCTCGGCGAGTGGACGAGCGCGGTCGGGATTTTTCGTATCTGCGGTCATACTGCGCTTCCAGTGGCTGCTCGAAGGATAGCGGCCTGGTTTATGTCTGGTCTATCCGCACTCCAGACGAGCCGTCCCTCGTGAAGGACGTGAACAGTCTCGGAGAGCTCGAGAAGCTCTTCCATCTCGCTGGATATCAGCAGCACTCCAATGCCCGTATCGGCGAGCTCGCGGATACGGCGATGGATCTCCCGCTTCGTCGCGACATCGATGCCACGTGTCGGCTCATCGAGGATCAGCAGCTGTGGATTCGTCGCCATCAGACGGGCCAGAAGCACCTTCTGCTGGTTCCCGCCGGATAAAGATGTGATGGGGGCGTTCGCATTCTCTGCCTTGATGGAGAGACGTTTGGTCCACTTCGATATCAGGTCTCGTTCCCCGGCGGTCCACACGAATCCGCCGCGGCTGACAGTTTCGAGGGAGGAAGCAGAGAGATTCTCCCCGACGCTCAAGTGCGGAAAGATGCCTTCGGTCTTGCGGTCTTCGGGCAGGTATGCGATGCCCTGCTTGATCGCGTGACGGCTGGACTGCGGCTGGTATCGACGCCCCTGGTAGGTGAGCGTTCCCGAATCGATCGGAAGGGCACCGCTGATCGCTAGCCCGAGTTCGCTGCGACCGGCACCGACCAGCCCGTAGAGGCCGGTGATATGTCCGGGACGGATCTCGAAGCTGATGTCTCGAAAGTCGCCCTTCGACGTCAGCTGGTCGACGACAAGCACCGGCGAGTCGACTTCACCAGCCGTAGCCGACACAGCGGCCGCGCCTGCGATGTGCGACGCAGCGACAGCGTCACCTTCGATCACCTCTTCCGACACCGGAGACCCCATCATTCTGAGCAGATTCTCTCGGTCAGGATCATCGGTCTCACCGGCGTTTCGGCCGTCGCGGAGGACGACGAACCGGTCGGCGACACGCTCGAGTTCGTCGAATCGATGTGTGATGTAGCACACGGCAGTGCCGACAGCGCTGAGCTGGTCGACCAGGTCGAACAGTCGCGAGGATTCGGTGTCGGTCAAGATCGAGGTCGGCTCGTCAAGGATCAGCACCTTCGCGTCGTTCGCCACGGCGCGGGCTATCAAGACCTGCTGCTGATCGGCAAGAGACAGCGCACCCATCTTGCGCTTGAGTAGTCCGCTAGGTAGCTGGAGGCGCGCGAGCAATTCCTCGGCTTCCAGCGCCATTGTCTTCTTGTCCAACCAACCGAAGCCCCTGGTTCTCTGTCGTCCCATATACAGGTTCTCTAACACGGAGAGATGCGGAAACCCAGACGGTTCCTGATAGACCGTCGATACTCCGGCGTTGATCGCATCGTTCGGCGTCCCAGGAGCATACGGAGATCCACTGAGTGTCATCGTACCGGAATCAGGCGCGTATACTCCGGCGATGAGCTTCATGAGGGTAGACTTCCCTGCCCCGTTCTCCCCCATGATGGCGACGCGCTCGCCGGCAGCCAAAGCGAAGTCGACATCGGTGAGTGCCTTGGTGACGCCAAAGTGCTTCGTCAATCTTTCAATGGTCAAAATATCAGTATTTGGCATGATCGTGCTCACTGGGGTCAGAGGGAGATCAAGGGAGGGATCAGAAATTGTATTTCGCGTAGTTATCCTTGGTGAAGACACTGGGGCGGCCGAGAAGAAGGGTATTCGTCGAGGCATCGTAGGAGTACTGTCCGGCCAGACCCGGCACCGTGTTCTCCGTCTCGAAAGGTTTGCCACGCACCACCTGATCCATTGCCCAGACGGTCAGTGCGCCGAGATCATCGACGTTCCACAGTACTGTCGAGGTCATAGCTCCGGATTTCAAGAACGGGCCCGCAGTCTGCGGGGAACCGAACCCGGTGACCGCGACCTTCCCGATCTTCCCAGCGTTCGTTACAGCCTGCGCCACTCCGGGCACCGCGAACGACGGGACCGCGATGATCCCCTTCAGATCCGGAAACGCGGTCATCAGGTTCTGTGCCTGAGTAAGCGCGTCCGCGGTATTTTCTGTGTATCGGATACCGCCGACGAGCGTCATATTCGAGAACTTCGATGCAGCCTCGGACTTCGCCGCGGCGATCCAGTTGTTGAACGTGGCCACGTTCGCGCCACCGGACACAATCGCATACTGGCCACTGTTGCCCGCGGCCTTTGCGAGCTCATCCATCACGGTTGCACCCAACGCCATATCAGTAGCCTGTGAGACGAATACGGAGCGACTACTCTTCGGCGCGTCTGCGTCGGCGGTGATCACCTTCGTTCCAGCAGCCTGCGCTTTTGCGATCGCGTTGTTGATCGACGTCGGGTCCAGCGGTGAAATCGACACGGCATTGTAGCCCTGCGACACGAAGTTGTTTAGGATCTGCACCTGCTGGGTCGCATCCGACGTGGACGGACCCGACTGCGTGTAAGTGATTCCGAGTTTCGCCGCCTCCTTGGAGGCGCCGGCATGGAAGCCGTTGAAGTACGGAATACCCTCCACCTGCGACACGAACGCCACGCGAACTCCGCCGGATGCAGATCCAGATTTCCCATTGACCGCTGATGACGACGGAGTGCTGCTGCACCCGGCCAGGACGAGCGCCACAGCTGCGATAGCGCTGCCGGGCGCGAGAATGCGCTTCTTCACGTATCCCTCTTTCGTTCAGCCTCGACGGTGAGGCTTGCCCGGTAGGCCGCCGACAGCGGACCAGGCGCACAGGATGGAACGGATGCGGGGCGATGTAATCGATTACCCGCTTACACAGCCTAGGATGCACATGAAGCGGTTGTCAAGCACTCATGGCAGTCGGACCTATCCGGACCAGCGGTCACACTCAACTCAACTGGGCCACCCCTGGTATTCCGGAGGATCCTTCAGTCGGCTAGCCTCGATCTTTCGTGAGGGGCACGCGTCGGCCTGATCGGTTTCGGATTGCTGTTTCTGGCGCGGTTCGCGCGGGTTGGGCATGGTGTGGTGGCCCGGTGTCGCCGGGTGGCGTCGGGTTCCAC
>NZ_BAABFR010000022.1:0-60864 GCF_039541155.1 Tsukamurella soli | reverse complement strand
GTCCCAACTCCTTGGCTCACAGAACGACATGGCTACGATCCGACTTCCCACACCGGTGCGGGCGCGACCGCGGGCGGCGGGGGCGCCCTGTGGCCCGCCGCGGACCTGGTGGCGAAACCGGGGGTGACGGGTGCGCCGGTGGTCGCGGGGTTGCACCTGCAGTTCGGTGCCGACACCGCCCGTGAGGTGGTGGTCACCTGGCACACCGACGGGTCGGTGACACGGCCGCGTGTGCGGTACGGGACCGCCGCAGGCGGCTTCGGCGCGAGCGTCGACGCCGAGACCCGCGCCTACACCGACGGGAAGTCGGGGCGGGAGGTGCAGGTGCACCACGCGCGGATCACGGGCCTGCGACCCGACACCGACTACGTGTACGCGGCCGGCCACGACGGCGCGCAGCCCGAGACCGGCACGATCCGTACCGCGCCGTCGGGCCGGGCGGCGTTCCGGTTCACCAGCTTCGGCGACCAGGGCACGCCCACCGTCGGGAAGCTCGACGGCACCGGGGCGTATGTCAACGACAATCTGGGCTCGCCGTTCGCGGGCGACGTCACGGCGGCGGTCGAGCGGATGTCGCCGCTGCTGAACCTGGTCAACGGCGACCTCTGCTACGCGAACCTGGCGGACGACCGCATCCGCACATGGAACGACTACTGGGTCAACAACTCCCGCTCGGCACGGTTTCGGCCCTGGATGCCCGCGCCGGGCAACCACGAGAACGAGAAGGGCAACGGTCAGATCGGCTACGCGGCGTTCCAGACCTACTTCACCGTGCCCGATTCCGGGGCGGAGTCCCTCGCGCGCGGCCTCTGGTACTCGTTCACGGTGGGCGCCGTGCGGTTCATCGCCCTGGCCGACGACGACATCTGCATCCAGGACGGCGGCGACAGCTACGTCCGCGGATACTCGGGCGGCGCCCAGAAGCGTTGGCTGGAGGGCGAACTGGCGAAGGCGCGCGGGGACAAGAGCGTCGACTGGGTGATCGTGTTCATGCACCAGACGGCGATCTCATCCGCGAAGGGCAACGGCGCAGACCTCGGCATCCGCCAGGAGTGGCTGCCGCTGTTCGACCGCTACCAGGTCGACCTCGTGCTGGCCGGGCACGAACACCATTACGAGCGTTCGCATCCCGTGCGCGGGACGCTGCCCACGGATGTGCTCACGCCCGATCCCGTGTCGACCCGCGACGACGTGGTGGACACGTCGAAGGGCACCGTGCACATGGTGATCGGTGGCGGAGGCACCAGCGCGCCCTCCAACAAGCTGTTCTTCCCCGGTGCGCAGTGTCGCGTGCTCACCGCGGTCGGTGCGCCGGATCCGGCGAATCGCGGCCGCAAGACGCAGACCTACGTGATGGAGCAGGCCGTGTGGTCGGCGTTCAAGGATCCCGCGAACGCCTACGGATTCTGCAGCTTCGACGTCGACCCCGGGTCGCCCGGCGGGCACACCACGATCAAGGGCAGTTACCACGCCGTCGTCGGGGCGGGGACGAAGGTCGTGGACTCGTTCACCCTCACCCGACCGCGCAGCGACCGGGAGTGACGGTGCCCGGGGTGCGTTCACGACGACCTCCATGGGACCGCCCTGATGATGCCCTGCCCTGCTACCGCGGCCGACTGGAGTTGGAGCGTGAGCGTCACGCTCCAACCCGAATGCGGGTTCAGTTGGAGCGTGAGTGTCACGCTCCAACTCGAGTAGCAACGCAGTATCGAGGCTCCAAATGAACCAGGGCTTCAGTTGTAAGTTGTCGGTGTGGACGGATCGAAGTTCATGGACTCGACGTTCGGCGGCGCGACGCGTGAGCCCGGCAACAAGCATGCGTTCACCTACTACCTTCCGAAATCGATCCCGCGTCAGCTCGACCTGTCGGCGAGTGTCGTCGGCGCCCTGTCCGACGCCGATGCGGCGCTGGGATTCCTCCAAGGGCTCGGCATGCTCATCACCGACCCGAGTCTGCTGATCGGCCCGTACCTTCGGCGGGAGGCGCTGGCAAGCTCCCGGATCGAGGGCACGCAAGCATCACTGTCCGACGTCTTCCAGTCCGAGGTCGACGTCGATTCCCGAAATGACGACACAGCCGAGGTCTCCCGCTACCTGCAGGCGACATACCAGGCATACGAACTGGCGAAGCGTCTCCCGCTCACCCAGCGACTCGTGTTGCAAGTGCACGAGACTCTGCTCACCGGCGTCCGAGGCGAGGAGAAGCTGCGCGGGCAGTTCCGCAAGACACCGGTGTGGGTTGGGCAGGCGGGAGCAACACCTGATACCGCGATCTTCGTACCGCCGCTGCCCCAGCACCTCGGCGACCTGCTCACCGACTGGGAGCGATTCGTCAACGACGACGGCAAGCAGCTCCCCGCGTTGATTCAGGCCGCCCTCATGCACTACCAGTTCGAGACCATCCACCCGTTCCTCGACGGCAACGGACGAATCGGAAGACTCCTGATCAACCTTCTCCTCATGGAGCGGGGCCGTCTCCCCCTACCGCTGCTCTACCTGTCCAACTACTTCGAGATGCACCGCGACGAGTACTACGACCGGCTCCAAGCCGTTCGAGAGCGGGCCGCGATCGATGAGTGGCTGACGTTCTTCCTCCGGGCCGTTCACGCACAGGCCCTCGATGCGGTGAACCGTTCGCGCAGCTTGATCGCGATCCGGGAGGAGTACCACCGGGAGGCCGTCAAGGAGCGCTCCAGCCTCGCGCGCCTCGTCGACGTCATCGTGCGCAACCCGTTCGTGACAGTGAAGTACGTCGAGGCGGAGCTGGCGCTCACGAATCAGGGGGCTCGGAACCTGATCAAGAACGCGGAGTCCCGTGGATGGCTCAGCAGCCTTGGTGCGCACGGACGTGGCGGCCGCGAGCTGTGGCACTCACCAGCGATCCTCGCCGTCATCGAGGCCCCGATGAGCTACCAGGCGTCGAGCAACCCGAGCTGGCCTCAGGGGTCTGCCCGTCCCACGGCGGTTCCCGGCACCGTCGGATCCGGCCCGACGGTGCCCGGCCGCCGGTAGTTTCGATGCATGGGTGCCTACGCCGACGAATACCGCCGCAGCATGATCGATCCCGCGGGATTCTGGGCCGAGCAGGCCACCGCGGTCGACTGGGTGACCCCGCCTCAGCGGATCCTCGACGACTCGCGCGCGCCGCTGTATTCGTGGTTCCCCGACGGCGAGCTCAACACGTGCGTCAATGCGGTCGACCGGCATGTCGCCGCCGGTCGGGGCGAGCAGGTGGCGATCATCCACGACTCGGCGATCACCGGCGAGGTCGGAAAGGTGACCTACCGCGAGCTGCAGGATCGGGTGGCGCGGTTCGCGGGCGCGCTGGCCGGGCTGGGCGTCACCAAGGGTGATCGGGTGGTGGTGTACATGCCGATGATCACCGAGGCGGTGATCGCGATGCTCGCCTGCGCCCGCCTCGGCGCGGTGCACTCCGTGGTGTTCGGCGGGTTCGCGGCCCCCGAGCTGGCCGCGCGGCTCGACGACGCGCGGCCGAAGGTGATCGTGACCGCCTCGTGCGGCTTGGAGGGCGCCAAGGTGTTGCCGTACCTGCCGCTGGTGCACGCGGCGATCGACGTCGCCGTGGAGGAGCCGGTGGCGGTGGTGGTCCTGCAGCGGCCGCAGTTGCATGCCGATCTGGGACGGCTGGACGTGGACTGGGACGCGATCGTCGCGGACGCCGAGCCCGCCGAACCGGTCACCGTCGCCGCCACGGACCCGCTGTACGTCCTGTACACCTCGGGCACCACCGGGCGACCCAAGGGGGTCGTGCGGGACAACGGCGGACACGCTGTGGCCCTTGCCTATTCGATGTCGGCGATCTACGACATCCGTCCCGGCGAGGTGTGGTGGACCGCGTCCGACGTCGGCTGGGTGGTGGGCCACTCGTACATCGTCTACGCGCCGCTGCTGATCGGCGCCACCACCGTGGTGTACGAGGGCAAGCCGGTGGGCACGCCCGATGCAGGCGCGTTCTGGCGCGTGATCGAGCGGCACCGTGTAGTCGCGTTGTTCACCGCTCCGACGGCGCTACGCGCCATCCGTAAGGAGGATCCCGAGGCGGAATGGCTTGCCCGCAGCGATGTCTCGTCGCTACGAACGTTGTTCATGGCAGGGGAGCGGCTCGACCCGGACACCTACGCCTGGGCGTCCGAGAAGCTGGGCGTGCCGGTGATCGACCACTGGTGGCGGACGGAGACCGGGTGGGCGATCGCCGCGAATCTGCGTGGGGTGGAGCCGATGCCCGTCAAGCCGGGGTCGGCGACGGTGACGGTGCCCGGCTACGGCGTGCGGGTGGTCGACGAGCAGGGGGCCGATGTGGCCCCGGGAACCGAAGGTGCCGTGCTGATCTCGCTGCCGATGCCGCCCGGGACGCTGCCGACGCTGTGGGGCGACGACGAACGCTTCGTCTCGTCCTACCTGAGCGCCTTCCCGGGCAACTATCTGACGGGTGACGGCGGGTATCTGGACTCCGACGGCTACCTGTTCGTCATGGGGCGCACCGACGACGTGATAAACGTTGCGGGACATCGGCTCTCGACCGGATCGATGGAGGCCGCGATCGCGGCGCACCCGGCCGTCGCCGAGTGTGCGGTGATCGGCGTGGCGGACTCGCTCAAGGGGCAGGTGCCGCGTGCGCTGGTGGTGCTCAAGGCGGGCGCCGCCGTGTCCGCGGAACAGGTGCAGGCGGAGGTGGTCGCGCTGGTCCGCGAGGCGATCGGCGCGGTCGCGGCGCTGCGCGAGGTGGTCGTGGTCGCCGGGCTGCCCAAGACCCGCTCGGGCAAGATCCTGCGCCGCTCCATGCGTGCGCTCGCCGAGGGGCGTGACGAGGCGCCACCGTCGACCATCGAGGACCAGGCCGTGCTCGACGCGCTGCGGGGCGTGCTGCGCACCTAGGGCGTCTGCGGACTGCCGCCGATTCGTGGTCGCGCACTCTCGATCAGGCGATGCGAAGTTCGATCGACCAACGGTGCCTCGGCGTAGGGTTGGATCCGAACGAGGGCCTGACCGGTGGCCCCTGGAATGCGAGGTCTCAGCGATGCGGTCCGAGGGCGATACGTGGGACATCGTCAGTAGCGTGGGACGAACTGCTCTGGGGGTGGCGACGTTCCGCGCGATAGAGGCCGAGAGGCCCGATGCGTTGATCCGGGATCCCTTCGCTCGCTGGTTCGTCGAGGCCACCGGCGATCAGCAGTTCCTCGGAATGCTGGCCGACCCCGACTCCATCGACCAGCGGAACTTCTTCCCCCGCACGATGGGACCGCGGACGAGATTCTTCGACGAGTACTTCGAGGCGGCTTCCCGGGCAGGGTGCCGACAGGCGGTGATCCTGGCGGCCGGCCTCGATGCGCGTTCGTATCGGCTCGACTGGTCCGAGGGGACAACGGTATTCGAGATCGACCAGACCAAGGTGCTGGAGTTCAAGGACGGCGTGCTCGCCGACCACTCCGCTGCGCCGAAGGCCGATCGCCGGACGGTGGCGGCGGATCTGCGCGACGACTGGCCCGCGGCGTTGGTCGCCGCCGGCTTCGACCCGTCCGTTCCTACCGCGTGGTCCGCGGAGGGACTGTTGCCCTACCTGCCTGGGGCGGCGCAGGATGCGCTGTTCGAGCGGATCGATGCGTTGTCGGTTCCGGGTTCGAGGATCGCAGCGCACGGCGGTCCGGGCGGAGCCGAGATGCAGCGTCTCCGCGAGGCCGCGCGGCAGCACGTCGACCGGGGCCCATTCGGCGGCACCGCACCGTTCGATCTCTGGTACGACGACGAGCGTGCCGATCCGGTGCAGTGGCTCACCGAGCGGGGCTGGACGGTTGAGCGTACGGCGATGGACGATCTGTTCCGGAGCTACGGGCGTGCGGTTCCGCAGCTGCCTGCCGATCTGGTCGAGGTGTTCGGCGAGTTGCGGAACCGGATGTCGTTCTGGACTGCGGTCAAGGGCGCCGCGCCGGCGGACTCGTAGCCTGCGATTGGTGGCGAGTCCGCCGCGCACCCGAGCAGCCGATAGGGCGTGCGCGTCTACGGGTGGTCCCGGGGGTGGGATACGCCCGTCGTAGTCCCGGCGGATCAAGGGCAACGGGACGAGTTCGTGCGATCGGGCGGGACGATGCCCGTGGTCGTCCGCCGGAGCAGGGGCCGCGGTGCCGTTGCGGTCGCGGGATGATGTTTGATGGACGGTGTGACGAACCGATACGTGATCATCGGCGCCGGCGCGATCGGCGGAGGAATCGGCGGGTTGCTGACCCGGAGCGGGGTGCCGACGGTGCTCGTCGCCCGCGGCGCGCACCTGGACCGCATGCGAGCGGATGGCCTGCGGATCCGCACGCCCGACACGGACGAGACCACCGCGGTCACCGTCGCCGGCTCGCCCGCGGACGTCGAGCTCACCGACAGCGACGTCCTGGTCTTCACCACGAAGACCCACCAGGTGGAGGCGGCCCTGGCCGAGTGGGCGGACGCGCCGGTGGGCGATCGCACCGCCGGTGAGGCACTGCCCGCACTGATCGCGCTCAACGGTGTCGCGGCCGACCGCCGTGCGCTGCGCTGGTTCTCGCGCGTGTACGGCGTGTGCGTGTGGATGCCCGCGGTGTACCTGACGCCCGGCGAGGTGATCGTCCGCGCCGCGCCCGTGCACGGGATCCTGCACACCAGCAGGGTCCCCGCAGAGGCGACCGACGACGCCGATCGGGCGCTGCTTGCGCGTATCGCCGCGGACTGGGCGCCGGCCGGCCTGGAGGTGCCATTGCCCGACGACGTGATGCCGTGGAAGTACCGCAAGCTGCTCAGCAACCTCGGGAACGCGGTGCAGGCGCTGCTCGGAACGATGGATCGCGAGATCGCAGAGGCGGCGCGGTCCGAGGCGCAGCGGATCTACGCCGCCGCGGCGATCACGATGAACTCCGAGGCGGATGAGCAGCGTTCGCGGGAGCGGCTGCAGGTCCGGCCCGTCCCGGGCGCGTCACCGGATGCGCTCGGCGGATCCACCTGGCAGTCGATGAAACGCCGTGCCGGCTCGAGCGAGGCGGACTTCCTCAACGGAGAGATCGCCTCGATCGCCCACGGGCTTGGGATGCGGGCACCCGTCAACGCCGGGCTCGCGCGGCTCATGCGCCAGGCGAGTCGCGCGGGGACCGAGCCGGGGGCGTCGACGGCAGACCAGCTGCGGGCCGCCCTGGAGTGATTACGGGATCGCGGTGATGGTGACGGTGCCGCCCGCGGCCACGCGGCTGCCGCCGCCGGGGGACTGCCAGATCACCTGTGAGCTGTCGGAGCTCAGCAGGCTCTGCACCTTCACGGCGAGGCCCAGCGCCTCGAGCGTCTGCCGCGCCTCGCGGACGCTCATCCCCGTCACGGACGGGACCACGATGTTGGTGGCGACGGTGAGCGTGACGTGGTTGTTGGACGGGTCCACGCGTGTCCCCGCGGCGGGGCTGGTGGCGGTGACCACGCCGCCGCCCGAGCTCGACGACGAGTCCTGCGGCGCCTCGCCTACCAGGCCGGCGTCGGTCAGCGCGCTGAGGGCGTCCGGCGTGGACTTGCCGGTCACGTCGGGCACCGTCAGCGCGTTCGAGAGCAGCAGCGTCACGCTGCCACCCTGATCGACCTGGCCTGACGGGTCGGTGCCGATCGCCTGCCCGGCGTCCACCCCGGGGTCGAACTGCTGGCGGGTACCCGACACCGTCAGACCCGCGGCGGTGAGCGCGGCGCGCGCGTCGGCCTCCGAGTCGCCGCGCACTTCGGGGATGGTGACCGGGTGGTTGCCGGCCGAGGCGACGACGGTGACCGTCGACCCCACCGCAACACGCGTGCCGGGGGTGGGGGACAGGCCGATCACGCCGCCCTGCGCGATGTTGGGGCTGAACCGGCTGGGGCCGTGCACCGGCTGGAGGCCGCGGCTGCGCAGTAGCGCATCGACTTTGTCCTCCGAGTCGCCGGCCGTGAACTGCGGCACGACGGGCCGGCCCAGCGAGTACTTCAGATGCACCGATGAGAAGCGGGTCACCCGTGTGCCCGGCGCCGGGTCGACGCCGGTGACCGTGTCCTCGGTGATGTCGTTGCTGTAGCTGGGGTCCTCCACGACATCGAGGCCGGCATGCCGGATCGCCGACTCGGCAGCCACCTTGTCGAGCCCGCTGATGGTGGGGACCGTGGTCCACCGGCCCGCGCCGAGCCACCAGCCGCCTATGGCCAGCAGGAGTGCGGCGATCGCGATCAGTGCGACCGCGATGTACGTGCGGGTCCGGCGGCGGCGCGGTGGGGCCGCGGGCGGCAACTCCTCGGGGAACGCGGTGCGCATGGTCTCGGCCCGGGTGTGCCGTGGACCGGGAACGGCCACCGGCGGCCCGACGGGGACGGGGCCCGCCATCGGCGCTCCCAGCGCGGCGGTGGGCCCGGGGGCGACCATGCCGGTCGGCTCCGCGGCGCCGGGGATGTGCGGCTGGTTGCGCTGCGCGTCGTACAGGCCCACGGCGGCGCGTTGCTCGGCGCTCGACCGCGGTGCCGGCACGGTGAACGCGGGCAGGTGCAGCTGCTCGGCGACGTCGGCGAGCGCGTCGGCCATGGCCTGGCCGTCGGCGTAGCGATCCCGGGGGTCGCGGCTGCAGGCGCGCGCGACGAACGCGTCGAGCGCGGGGGGCACGCCCGCGATAGCGCGGCTGGGCAGGGGGACGTCGTTGTGCAGGCGCTGGTAGGCCAGCGAGATCGCGGTGTCTCCGGTGAACGGGACGTCACCGGTGAGCAGCTCATACACCATGATCCCGGCCGAGTACACGTCGGAGCGGGGGTCCGCCACGCCCGACTCCACCTGCTCGGGGGACAGGTAGGCCGCCGTGCCGAGGATCACCGACGAGCTGGTGACCGACGCGGCCGCGATGGCGCGCACCAGGCCGAAATCGGCGATCTTCACCTCGCCGGCGTCGGAGATCAGGATGTTCTCGGGCTTGACGTCCCGGTGCACCAGACCTGCGCGGTGCGCGGTGCCCAGCGCGCCCAGCACGGGCGCCATCACGGCTGCGACGGCGTGCGGCGGCATCGGTCCGCGCTCGCCGAGCAACTCGCGCAGCGTGCCGCCGTTGACCAGCTCCATCACGAGGAATGCGAGGTCGCCGTCGACGCCCTGGTCGTACACCGCGACGAGACCGGGGTCCTTGAGCTTGGCTACGGACCGCGCCTCGAACTCGAAGCGGGCCACGAACTGACGGTCCTCGGCGTATTTGGGGTCCATCACCTTGATCGCGATCGGGCGGTCGAGTCGCAGGTCCAGGCCCATGTACACGGTGGACATGCCGCCGCGCGCGATCACCGCGTCGATCCGGTACCGCTGCTCGATACGGACGCCGATCAGGCGGTCGCGGGGTGCGTTCACCTTCTCCTCGTCCCTCCTCGCTGGGTGTGCCGACAGTTCAGACTACCGACAGCGCGACACGATTCCGCCGTCGCGCCCCGGCGGCGCGGGTCATGGGCCGCGGGGCGCGACAGCGGCGCGTCGGTAGGCTGACGCGCGTGAGCGCTATTCCCTATGTGGATCCCTCCGTCGTCCCGGCCGACGTCCCCACCCATACGGTCGAGGCCGTCTCCCGGCATCTCGGAGTGTCCACCTCCAAGGTGCTCCAGATGGTCCGCGACCACGAGCTGATCGCCGTGCGCCGCGACGGATCGCTGTGCGTGCCCAAGGTGTTCTTCGCCGAGATCGACGGCCGGTTCGCGGTGGCCAAGCACCTGACCGGCCTCATCCGCCTGCTACACGACGGTGGTTACTCCGACTCCGACGTGATGCGCTGGCTGTTCACGGTGCAGTCGGACCTGGTCGGCTGGGGCGGCCCGGCGGAGGGCGCCACCCCCGCCGACACCCTGCACACCGACGGTGCACGAGAGGTCATGCGGAGGGCCCAGTCGCTGGCGTTCTGACGGTTCCATCCTCGGCCGGCAGGGGCGCCAGCCCCAGCGCGGGGCGCAGACGCAGTGGGTCCGGCCGGAGCAGTGACCAGCCGGCGAGGACTCCCAGCGCGGCGGCGAGCAGCACGTTCCACCACGAGTAGAGGCCGATCGAACCCGTGGGCATGAACACCGCCATCACCCACGTGACCAGGCCCGCGACGATCGCCATCGTGCGCCGGGACAGCACCAGCCCACCCGAGACCGCGAGCGGCCACGTGTAATACCAGGGCAGCGAGGCGGGGGAGAGCAGGCACACGGCGAGCAAGCCGACGACGATGCCGGTCAGGTTGCGACGCTCGTCCTGGCGGAACCGCCACCACGCCCACACGAGGGTCACCGCGAGCAGGACCACGCCGACCGACCGGGTGACCGCGAGGATCGGCGCGAGGTGCAGGTGCACGAAGGGCGAGCACACCCAGGCGATGAGCTGCGCTGTGGCGGTGGGGATCGAGATGTAGTTGATGATCTTGATCGACCCGGACAGCGCCGCGAGCCAGCCGAGGCCCACGCCCGCGATCAGCGAGAACGCCGCGAAGACGGCCGTGAATATCAGCACGGCGATCGCGGCGACCCGGGCGAAGTCGAGCACCGGACTGGGCTGATGCGCATCGGAGCGACGGTCGGCGCGGACGTGGTGCAGCCACATCCACACCACGAACGGCAGCGCGATCCCGGCGGTGCCCTTGATCGCCACGGCCACCGCGAGCACCGCGACGCCCGCCACGTGTTTTCGGTCCAGGACGAGCACGATCCCGGTCAGCATGAGGCCGACCATGAGCAGCTCGTTGTGCACGCCGCCCACGAGGTGCACCACCAGGAGGGGATTGAGCACCGCGAACCACATCGCCACCTCGGGCCGCGCGCCCATCCGGCGCGCCAGCGCCGGAACCGCCCAGGCCAGCAGCAGGAGGCCGGGCAGCATCACGAGCCGCAGCGCCATCGTCCCGGTCATCACGTCGTCGCCGCACAGCTGCGTGACCAGCCGCGCCAGCATGATGAAGGCCGGGCCGTACGGCGCGGTGGTCGTGGTCCAGATGCCGCTCACGTCGTCGAGGATGGGGTTGGGGTCCACCACGGGACCCACGTGGTACGGGTCGAAGCCGTCGCGCAGCAGCGCCCCCTGCGCCAGGTACGAGTATGCGTCGCGCGAGTACAGCGGGACCGCGAACAGCAGCGGCACCACCCACACCACGAGCGTCCAGCGCAGCTGGGCGAGCGACACGCGCCCGTCCAGGGTGCAGCGGCCCAGCCGCACCCACGACAGCACCAGCAGCGCGATCCCGATCCAGAAGGCGATCGAGCTCAGCATCAGGCCGTGGCCGAACCGCAGCCACGACAGGTGCGCGTCCTCGAGGGCCACGTCGTGCACCCGCACCGCTGCCGCGCCGAAGCTGCCGAGTGTCGTCAACACGGCCCCGAGGCAGCCGGTGACGGTCGGGCGCCCGTCCCGGGAGCGGAGGAAGTCGCGGAAACTGCTCACCCGCGGATTGTAGGCGGCAGGCCCGACAGGTTCTGCCGCAGCGAGGAACGAGTGGAGGTAGCAACCTGTCGCATCGGTACCGACAGGTTCTGCCGCAGCGAGGAACGAGTGGAGGTAGCAACCTGTCGCATCGGTACCGACAGGTTCTGCCGCAGCGAGGAACGAGTGGAGGTAGCGGCCGAAACCGTCACGCTCTGCGGTCGGCGAGCTGCGAGGCCAGCGCGGACAGCACCGCCCGCGCGGAGTCCGGCACGTCCAGCGCGGCGACGGCGGCCGTGGCTCGTGCGGTCAGGGCGGCGATGCGCTCCTCCGCGGCGGCGACGGCGCCTGTCTCCCGTAGTGCCGCACGGGCCTGCTCGACACCGTCGTCGGCCAGGTCGGTGCCGACCAGGCCGCGCAACCGTTCGGCTGCGGGGCCGCCGGCCGCCAGCGCCGATGCCAGCATCGGCGTCCGCTTGCCGGACCGCAGGTCGTCGCCCGACGGCTTGCCCGTCACGGCCGGGTCGCCGAACGCGCCCAGCAGGTCGTCGCGCAGCTGGAACGCGACGCCCACGTCCACGCCGATGGCGCGCAGCGCGTCGACGGTGGCGGGGGCCGCCCCGGCCAGCGCCGCGCCGACGTGCAGCGGACGCTCCACGGTGTAGCCGGCGGTCTTGAACCGCACGACCCGCTCGGCGGCTTCGGCGCTGGTGTCGCCCGACGCCTCGTTGACGATGTCCAGGTACTGGCCGCCGAGGACCTCGGTGCGCATAGCGGCCCAGGCACCGTCGGCGCGCGCGTAACGTTCGGGCTCGAGGCCGGCACCGCGGTACATGTCGTCGGCCCACGCCAGCGCGAGGTCGCCCAGCAGGATCCCGGCGGCCTCGCCGAACCGGTCCGAGGAACCGCTCCAGGCACGCTCGGTGTGCTCGGCGGCGAACTCGCGGTGGGTGGTGGGGAACCCGCGGCGAGTGAGCGAGGCGTCGATGATGTCGTCGTGGATCAGGGCGCAGGCCTGCACGAATTCGAGTGACGCGCACGCGCGGCGCGCGGGCCGGGAGGCCGGGTCGCCGCTCCCGGCCAGCCAACCGGCCCAGGCGAACGCCGGCCGGATGCGCTTACCGCCGCGCAGCACGAACCGCTCCAGCCCCGCGACGGCCCTGACGAACGTCGGGCCGACCGATGCCACCAGCTCGCGGCGCTCGGCGAGGAACGCCTCCAGCTCGGGCACGACCGCGGCGGCGATGTCGGCGGGGGTGGTGTCCGGCTGCGGGGGCATGGGGGAAAACTATGCTGGTCGGCGTGACGGAACAAAACCGGGACCCGGGTGTCGAGGCGGTCGCCCCCACTGTGGGTGCGCGGATCCGAGCCCAACGCGCGGCCGGGCGGGTGCCCTTCTCGCTCGAGTTCATGCCGCCCCGCGATGCCGCGGGCGAGGCGCGGCTGTGGCGCGCGCTGCGCACCTTCGAGCGGCTCGACCCTGCCTTCGCATCGATGACCTATGGCGCCGGTGGTTCCACCCGCGAGCGCACCGTGCGCGTGACCGGCGAGATGGTCGAGACCACGCAACTGCTGCCGGTGGCTCACCTGACCGCCGTGAACCACAGCGTCGCCGAGCTGCGCGGCTTGGTCGGCGCCTACGCCGACCAGCGCGTCCGCAACCTGCTCGTGCTGCGCGGCGACCCGCCCGGCGACCCGCTCGGCGACTGGGTCCGCCACCCGCAGGGCGTCGCGCACGCGGCGGAGCTGGTGCGTCTCGTGCGCGAGCTGGGCGACTTCACCGTCGGCGTCGCCGCGTTCCCCGAGGGGCATCACCGCTCGCCGGACCTCGCGACCGACACGCGCTTCCTGGTCGAGAAGCTGCGCGCCGGCGCCGACTACTCGATCACCCAGATGTTCTTCGACGTCGACGACTACCTGCGGCTGCGCGACCGCGTCGCGGCGTACGACGCCGAGCAGGGCGCCAAGCCGATCATCCCCGGCATCATGCCCATCACCTCGCTGCGCAGCGCGGTGCGGATGGCGGAGCTGTGCAACGCCAGGATCCCGGACGCGATGCGCGCCACCCTGGACGCCGCCGCCGGCGACGGCCCGGAGGAGAACCGCGCGGCCGTCCGCGCCGCTGGTATCGAGATCGCCTCGTCGATCGCGCGCCGCCTGATCGATGAGGGCGCGCCGAGCCTGCACTTCTGCACCCTCAACTTCGCCCGCGCGACGTCCGAGGTGCTCGCGAACATCGGCATCATCCCCGCCGTGGCGCCGACGGTGGCCACCCGGGCCTGACTGCGACGGTCAGCGGTGCAGCTTCTGCCGCAGCCGCTGCGAGAGCTCGAGCAGCGACTCCCCGGCACCGTCGGCGCCCGGCCTGGGCGAGCGGTCCCGCTGCGTGTACGCGATGGCCCCGACGACGACCGCGACGAGCAGACCGACGAAGGCGCAGATCCACGACCACTTCGTGAACGCCTGGATCGACGGGTCGGCATAGTGGGCTTCACTCGTGAGGTTCGCCGACGAGCCGCCGTTCACGGTCCAGGTGACGGTGTCGTCGCTGTCCTGGCGGCCGTTGGTCGCGGTGACGGGGCCGGGGAACTGCACGGACATGATCACCGACGCGCTGTTCGTGGCCAGCGAGCTGAGGTCGATCGTGCCCGACAGCGCCACTACGGAGCCGGTGCGTGCCACCGTCGCCTTCATCGATGCGTCCGTATCGATGAACGACTGGGACACCACGTCGCCGAGCTGGTTGAACTGGCCGAAGGTGAGCGGCCCGAACGTCATCTGCGTGCCGGCCTTGCCGGCGGCGTTGTAGTCCGCGACCGACGCGAGGCCCTGCAGGTCGCCGGGCACCGACAGCTGCGGGCCCTTCGGGTCGGCGGCCGGGACCTGCGCGGCCACGATCTTCCCGTACACCCGGTCACCGCCCTGCGGATCGGGTGCGCACGCGCTGAGCGCGGGTGCGCACACCATGAACAGGAGGACGAGCACCGCGGCTATCCGGCCGGGGGAGCGTCGGGCTGAGGTGAGGCGATGGTTCGCGGGCACCCGCCTATCGTGCCAGCCGCGCGGCCGCACCGGCGAACACTCCCCGCGCGCCGCGCCGAGCGATGCCGCGGCCGGAGCGCCGCAGGTCGTGTTCCAGCAGCCGTGCCGCGGACCTTCCGCTCGCCCCGTTGACGCCTCCGCCGGGATGCATCGACGCCCCCGCCAGGGCGAGCCCGGGGGCGCCCGGGACCCGCTGCGCGGCCAGTTCGGGGGTCGGGCGGAACAACAGCATGTCGTGCAGCGCCATCTCCACGTGCATCACGTTGCCGCCGATCAGGCCGAGCTCGGACTCGAGGAGGTCCGGGGTCTGGATGTACCTGTGGGTGACAGACGCGGACAGCCCGGGGGCCCAGGCGTCTGCCTCGGCCAGTACGCGGTCGGCCTCGCGACCGGCGATGTCTGGCCACCTACTGCCGTCGGCGAGTCGGTAGGGATGCCACTGCGCCCACAGGGTCACGTTGTGCGCGCCGGGCGGGGCGATCGATGGATCGAGCGTGCTGAACGCCATCGAGAGCACCGCCGGACGGGTAGGCGGCAGGCCCGCGAGCATGTCGCCCCGGGTTCGGGCGAGGTGTGCGCGGTCGGCGGCCAGGAGGCCGAGGCCTGCCTGATCGGCCGCCGCGATGCCGGGAAAAGCGGGCATCGCGTCGGTGCCCAGGCGCAGCACCATCCCGACGCCGCGGCCGACCTCGATACGTCGGCGCCATGCGGCTATCCGCGTGGCGTCGTAGCCTCCGGCGGCGAGCAGGTCCAGGGTGGCCAGGATGTGGGAGCCGGCGAGTACGGTGCGGGCACGGACGGTGCCGCCGGCCGTCGTGACGAGCCACCCGGCACCGTCGGGCGCGAGGGCGGTGACGGGCGTACCGAGCCGCACCACGGCACCGTCGGCGGCGAGGCGGGTCAGCAGCGCTGCCGTGAGCGCCCCGCTGCCGCCGATCGCGCGGCCGGGTGGCCGCACGTGCATGAGCGCCGCGAAGCCGACCATCGGCGCGGTACCGGGCTCGCTCATGGCCGGGCCGGACTGGGAGCCGAACCACGCGAGCGCCGCGCGGAGCCGCTCGTCGTCGAAGTACTCGTCGAGCAGCGAGTCGCCGGACTGCAGGAACGCGTGCGACATCCCGACGACGGTGCGCGACAGGTTCGCCCGTATCGAGTGGCCGTTCGGCACCCGCCCCCGCGCGGGCCAGAACGCCCGGCCGAGGTGCGACGGCGACGGTGGCGCCCCGAACGCCGTCATCATCGCCCGTGCCCGCGGCAGCCAGTCCCCGACGAAGCGACGGTAGGCGGCCGCGTCGCGGGCCCCACACGCGCGGGCGATGGACTCGCAGGTGGCGTCGAGGTCGACGCGGAAGAGGATCGGCGGGACGCCGCGTGCTCCCGGCGGCGGGGGAGCGAACGCCCACGGATCGCAGTCGAGGTAGGTCAGCCCGTATCGGGACAGCTCGAGGTCGTCGACGATGCCGGTGTGCCGGATCATCAGGTGTGCGGACGAGCCGCGGTCGATTCGGAAGCCGGGGAACCGCTCGACGGTCGAGACCGCGCCGCCGGGGACGGTGTCGCGTTCGAACACCGTGACGGAGCGGCCGGCGCGGGCCAGGTATGCGGCGCCCACCAGCGCGTTGTGACCCGAGCCGACGACCGCGCAGTCCAACTCGGCGGTCACGGGCGCGGCGGGGTCGGGTGTGGTCGGAGCGGGCGGGGCTCGGCGGGGCGGGACTCGAGGGGAAGCGGGCGGCCGAGGACGGCGAAGGGCCGCGGGTCGCCGGAGAACCGGAAGTCGCGCAGTACGTCGGTGAACCCGAAGGTGCGGTACAGCCGCCAGGCGCGGTTGGACTCGCCCTCGACCTCCGGGGTGGACAGGAGTACACGCGGTTCGGAGCGGCCGGTGAGTAGGGCGGTCAGCAGGCGCGCGCCGAGGCCTCGGCCCTGCGCGGTGGGGTGTACGTGCAGCTCGGTGAGTTCGAAGTACTCCCTGGACATGTCGTCGATGACGGCGGGTGCGTGTCCGCGCTGCCGCAGGCCCAGCCGCAGCTGGTGGTTCCACCACTGGTCGCGCTCGCCGCGGTAGCCGTAGGCGACGCCGACCAGGTGGTCGACCGGCCCGGTCGCGGTGGGCAGCTTCGCCAGCGCCCCGAAGGCCGAGTAGCCCGTGCGGGCCAGGTGCTCGCGCCACATGGGGCCGCGGTGCACCTCGGTCCCCTGCGGGTAGTTCATGGCGCTGACGTAGATCTGCAACGCGGCCGGCAGCCACAGCGTCGCGTCCTGCGGCGACAGCGCGACGATCCGCGCGGCGGCGTAGTCGCCTCCGGTGGCGGGCGCCCCGGGTGGCGCGTCGTCCACGGTTCCCCCTCGAATAGGTGCCCTTGACGTGTCGGTGACCCACGCTATATTAGAGGGTGTCGAATGAAAGTTCGATCACTGAGGATCTGATTCGAATCACTTCGAACCGGTTCGACGTGGCCGGCGGCCTGGCACGAGGCGAGGGAAGCGCTACGTGTCAGACCCGTCCGGTAGACCGACGTATGGGTCCGCACGGGCGGTGCGGATACGACTCGAGCGGCGAGGCGCGGGCGGGAGGAGCGGACATGGTGGAGACGGTGACGGCGTTCGAGGCCGACCGCGCTGAGGTGCGGGACGGTGCGGCGGCGCGCGCTGCGACCGTCCATGCCGCCGTCGCCGGGCGGCCGGGCGCCCAGGGCCGGCCGGGTGTGGCGGAAGTCGGATCGTAGCCATGTCGTTCTGTGAGCCAAGGAGTTGGGACTAGTGGTTGTCTTCCTAAGACCGCTTGGCCTCCGACTTGTACAGCTCGCGGCGCGCGCGGGCGTATGCCTGCTGCCGCTCGTCGGGCGTCGCACCGGCGTCCACCGCGACCGCGAGCAGCCGCTGGGCCCGGGCGAGCCGCTCCTGCTCAAGGGCGTCGAAGTCGCCGCGCCGCCGGCGGTGGGCCTCCTGCTCGGCGATGTCGAACGCGGTGGCGTACGCGTGTACCGCCTCGCGGTAGTCGCCCAACGCCTCACGGGAGTCGAGCAGCGACTCGGGCGGCTGGGGGCGGAGCAGGTCGGCGCGATGGCGGGCCTTGTGGAACTCGACGGTAAGCGGCTCCCGCATATCGATCATCATCGGGAAGTCGAGGATCGTCGCGAGGTCGGTCTCGTAGCCGAACCAGCGGTCGTCGACGGTGTCGTGCTCGGCCACGGTCTTCGTCAGCTCGCGCCGCGCGGTCTCCCGGTCGACGCGACCCATCCCCTTGGCCTTCGCGAGCTCGGCCTTCGTGGCCTGCTTGATCCGATACCGCTCGAGGCGCCGCTGGGCACGGCGCTCGTTCCACGCGGCGACGCCGCGCACGGCGCCCCCGATCGAGCCACCGAACACGAAGAGCAGCCACCAGTTGTTCCCGAGTGCATGCATGATCGCGTCCACGCATTCCAGGATGCCACCGGCGCCGGATACGCATCACCCCACATGAACCTGTGCACCCTTCCGTCGGTCGACGGAAGGGTGCACAGGTTCGGTTCTACGGGCGCAGCCAGCGGCTACGGGCGCAGCGTGAGGATCCGCGGCCCGTCGGCGGTGACCGCCACGGTGTGCTCCCAGTGCGCGGCGCGGGAGCCGTCGTCGGTCACCACGGTCCAGTCGTCGTCGAGCACCGTGGTGGAGGCGGTACCGAGAGACAGCATCGGTTCGATCGCAAGGGTCGAGCCCACGACCAGTGCAGGCCCACGGCCCGGCTTGCCCTCGTTGGGAAGGAACGGGTCGAGGTGCATCTCGCGGCCGATGCCGTGGCCGCCGTAGCCGTCGACGATCGCGAGGTCGCGGCCGAACCTCCGGGCCGCTGCGTACGTCTCGGTCTCGATGGCGTGCGACACGTCGGTGAGGTGCCCGCCCTCGAGCATCGCGGCGATGCCCGCCTCCATAGCGAGTCGAGTGGCCTCGGACAGGTCCGCGTCGGCCTCGGAGAGCTCACCCACGCCGAACGTCCACGCGGAGTCGCCGTGCCAGCCGTCGAGGATGGCGCCACAGTCGATCGACACCAGGTCGCCGGCGGCGAGCACCGTCGCCCGGTCGGGGATGCCGTGGACGACGACCTCGTTGACCGAGGAACAGATCGATCCCGGGAAGCCGTGGTAGCCCTTGAAGGACGGCGTCGCGCCCGCACCACGGATCACCGCCTCGGCGACCTCGTCGAGTTCGAGCGTCGACACGCCGACCCGGGCGGCGTCACGGACGGCGACCAGAGCCGCCCCGACGACGGCGCCCGCGGCGGCCATCGCATCGAGCTCGCCCGCACTGCGGAACGGAACCGTCTTCTTCGGCCGGAAACGCACCACCGGCGTCAGGCGTCCAGCTTCGCCACGACGCGCCCCAGCACCTGGTCCACGTCACCGACGGCGTCGATGCGCGTGACGAAGTCGCCGTAGTAGTCGAGCAGCGGCGCGGTCTCCCGCTCGTACACGTGCATCCGATTGCGGATGACGTCCTCGGTGTCGTCGGCACGGCCGCGGGCCAGCATGCGCTCGACGACGGTGTCCTCCGAGATCTCGAACGAGAGCACGGCGTCGAGCTTCTCCGACCGGTCCGCCAGGATCTCGGTGAGCGCGTCGGCCTGCTCGGTCGACCGCGGAAAGCCGTCCAGGATGAACCCGTTCACGGCGTCGGGCTCGGCGAGGCGCGACCGCACCATGTCGACGGTGACGGACGACGGCACCAGGTCGCCCGCGTCCATGTACTTCTTGGCCTCGATGCCGAGCGGGGTCCCCGCGCTGATGTTCGCGCGGAACAGGTCACCGGTCGAGATGTGCGGGATCCCGTACTTCTCCGACAGTTGCTCCGCCTGCGTGCCCTTGCCCGCTCCGGGGGGGCCGAGAATCACCAGTCTCACTTCAAGAACCCTTCGTAGTTGCGTTGCATCAGTTGGCTCTCGACCTGCTTCACCGTGTCGAGGCCGACGCCCACCATGATCAGCACCGATGTACCACCGAAGGTGGCCGCGATGCCACCACCGTTGAC
This sequence comes from Tsukamurella soli, assembly GCF_039541155.1. NCBI lineage: Bacteria > Bacillati > Actinomycetota > Actinomycetes > Mycobacteriales > Tsukamurellaceae > Tsukamurella > Tsukamurella soli. The sequence goes on along the minus strand of NZ_BAABFR010000022.1, from coordinate 41,423 downwards.
ACCCGACAGGAACAGGTTGGGCAGGATCGCGATGATACCGAGGTACAGCGACCCGGGAAGCGTGATCCGCTGCAGCACATAACTCAAGTAATCGGCGGTGGGCTTGCCCGGCCGGATGCCGGGGATGAAGCCACCGAACTTCTTCATCTCGTCCGCGCGCTCTTCGGGGTCGAAGGTGATCGCGACATAGAAGTAGGTGAAGAACACGATCAACAGGAAGTACACCAGCACGTGCACCCAGTTGCCAGCGTTACCGAGGTAGGTCTGGATCCACTGCTGCCAGCCGGAGACCTGGTTGCCGTTGGACAGCAACTGCACCAGGAGCGTCGGCAGGTACAGCAGCGACGACGCGAAGATGACCGGGATGACGCCGGCGGTGTTCACCTTGAGCGGCAGGTACGTGGACGACCCGCCGTACATACGTCGGCCCACCATCCGCTTGGCGTACTGCACCGGGATCCGGCGCTGGCCCTGCTCGATGAACACGACCGCCACGATGATGATCAGGGCGGCCACGAGCACGAGGCCCAGCACCAGGCCGCCGCGGCCGTCGAGGATCTGCTTGCCCTCGGCCGGCAGGCGCGAGGCGATGCCCGCGAAGATCAGCAGCGACATGCCGTTGCCGACGCCGCGCTCGGTGATCAGCTCACCCATCCACATGACGACGCAGGCGCCGGCGGTCATCACGAGCACGATCACGGAGAGCTGGAAGATCGACTTGCTGACGAGGATCTCCTGCTGGCAGCCCTGCAGCAGCTGACCGCGCGATGCGAGGGCGACGATGGCGGTGGACTGCAGCACTGCGAGCGCGACGGTGAGGTAGCGCGTGTACTGGGTGAGTTTGGCCTGCCCCGCCTGCCCTTCCGTGCGGAGGGTCTCGAAGCGTGGGATCACGACACCCAGCAGCTGGATGATGATCGATGCCGTGATGTACGGCATGATGCCGATCGCGAAAACGGACAGCTGCAGCAGCGCGCCGCCCGAGAACATGTTGATCAGCGAGTAGATGTCGGCGTTGGCGCCCTTACTGATCTGGTCGATGCAGGCGCTGACGTTCTTGTAGTTGACGCCGGGAGCCGGAAGCGTCGCGCCGAGCCGGTAGAGCACCAGGAGGCCCACGACGATCAGGATCTTCCGACGCAGATCCGGCGTGCGGAAGATCGGGACTAGGGCGGAAAGCACACATCCTCCTGGCCACGGGCAGTAGGTCTTCTAGCCCGAAGTTGCTTGGTCAGTTGCAAACGTCTGAAACTCTAACAGCCGTTCCCGATCCGGCCGCTCACGGAGCATCCCCGCCACCCGATCGGGCAGGCGGCTACTCACCGCAGGGCGCGGAGCAGCGGGAGGGCCGCTACGGACGAGCCCGGCGAACCGGACACACCCCAGAAACCCACGAAGCCGCGGCGGGTACACGCAGCACCCGCCGCGGCTCTCGCGACGATACCGTCAGGCCTTGCCGGCCTCGGTCACCGAGCCACCGGCTGCGGCGATCTTGTCCTTGGCAGCGCCCGACACCTTGTCGACGGCGACGGTGACGGCGACGGTGATGTCACCGTCGGCCAGCACCTTGACGAGGCGGTTCTTACGGACCGCGCCCGCCGCGACGAGCTCGTCGACGCCCACGGTGCCGCCCTGCGGGAACAGCCGGGCGATGTCGCCCACGTTGACGACCTGGTACTCGACCCGGTTGCGGTTCTTGAAGCCCTTGAGCTTCGGCAGCCGCATGTGCAGCGGCATCTGGCCACCCTCGAACGCCACGGGGACGTTCTTGCGGGCCTTCGTACCCTTGGTACCACGACCCGCGGTCTTACCCTTCGAGCCCTCACCACGACCCACGCGGGTCTTGGCCGTCTTCGCGCCCTTCGCGGGGCGAAGGTCGTGCAGCTTGATAGCCATGGTTACACCTCCTCAACTTCCACGAGATGCGCAACCACCTGGATCAGGCCACGGTTCTGCGGGTTGTCCTCGCGGACCACGCTCTTCCGGATGCCCTTCAGACCGAGGGTCCGCAGGCTCTCGCGCTGGTTCTTCTTGGTGCCGATGGTGCCACGCACCTGGGTCACCTTGAGTTCTGCCATGTCTACGCTCCCTGTCCTGCGCGAGCACGCAGCATGCCGGCCGGAGCGACGTCCTCGATGGGCAGGCCGCGGCGAGCCGCGACCTCCTCGGGGCGCTGCAGCGACTTGAGGGCCGCGACGGCCGCGTGCACGACGTTGATCGCGTTGTCGCTGCCGAGGCTCTTGGCGATGACGTCGTGAACGCCCGCCGCCTCGAGCACGGGACGGACGGCGCCACCGGCGATCACACCGGTACCGGGGCTGGCCGGACGCAGCAGGACGACGCCCGCCGCGGCCTCACCCTGCACCGGGTGCGTGATGGTGCTGCCGATGAGCGGAACCCGGAAGAAGTTCTTCCGCGCCTCCTCGACACCCTTCTGGATGGCCGCAGGAACTTCCTTGGCCTTGCCGTAGCCGACGCCCACCATGCCCTGGCCGTCGCCGACGATCACGAGGGCGGTGAAGCTGAAGCGACGACCACCCTTCACGACCTTCGACACGCGGTTGATGGTGACGACGCGCTCGATGTAGTTGCTCTTCTCGGCCTCGCCCCGACCACCACGCTGATCGCGGTCACGGCCGCGGCCGCGGCGATCGTTGTTGTTGTCGGGACCGTTGTTGTTGCCGGCGGGGCCGTTCCCGCCGTCACGACGCTGACGTCCGGGCATCAGGCACCCTCTCCTCGGATAGTGAACTTGGTCATCAGAACTTCAACCCGCCTTCGCGGGCGGCATCGGCGAGCGCCGCGATACGGCCGTGGTACTTGTTGCCACCACGGTCGAACACGACGGCCTCGACACCCGCCGCCTTGGCGCGGGCGGCGATCAGCTCGCCGACCTTCTTGCTCTGCTCGGTCTTGTCGCCACCGGCGGCACGCACGTCGGGCTCGATGGTCGACGCGGCGGCCAGCGTGTGGCCCTTCGCGTCGTCCACCAGCTGGACGTGGATGTGCCGGCTCGAGCGCTTGACCACGAGGCGCGGCCGCAGTGCGGTGCCCTCGATCTTCTTGCGGAGGCGGAAGTGCCGGCGAGCCTTCGCGGTGCGACGGCGGGTCGAGACGTCCTTACCCACCGGGGTGCGCTTGTTCTCGGTCTGTGCAGTAGCCATGTCTTACTTACCCGTCTTTCCGACCTTGCGACGGATCTGCTCGCCCTCGTAGCGGACGCCCTTGCCCTTGTAGGGGTCGGGCCGCCGCAGGCGACGAATGACCGCCGACACCTCGCCGACCTGCTGCTTGTCGATGCCGGTCACCGAGAACTTGGTGGGGCTCTCGACGGCGAACGTGATGCCCTCCGGCGCCGCGATCGGCACCGGGTGGCTGTAACCGAGGGAGAACTCGAGGTCCTTGCCCTTGAGCGCGACGCGGTAACCCACGCCGTAGATCTCCATCTTCTTGGTGTAGCCCTCGGTCACACCGGTCACCAGGTTCGCGACCAGGGTGCGGGAGAGGCCGTGCAGGGACTTGCTGCGCCGCTCGTCGTCGGGGCGGGACACCACCACGGCGCCCTCCTCGTTCTTAGCGACGGTGATGGGCTCGGCGATCGTCAGGCCGAGCTGTCCCTTGGGACCGGAGACGGTGATGTCCTGGCCCGTGATCTGAACATCGACGCCCGCGGGGACGACGACGGGGTGCTTGCCAATACGCGACATTGTGTATCCCCCTTACCAGACGTAGGCGAGGACTTCGCCGCCCACGCCCTGCTTGGCTGCCTGGCGGTCGGTGAGCAGACCCGAGGACGTGGAGATGATCGCCACGCCCAGGCCGCCCAGGACCTTCGGCAGGTTGGTGGACTTCGCGTACACGCGCAGCCCCGGCTTCGACACGCGCCGCAGGCCGGCGATCGAGCGCTCGCGGCTCTGGCCGTACTTCAGCGAGACGATGAGGCTCTTGCCCACCTCGGCGTCCTCGGTGCGGTAATCGGTGATGTAACCCTCACGCTTGAGGATCTCAGCGATGTTCGCCTTGATCTTCGAGTGCGGGAGCTTCACCTCGTCGTGGTACGCCGAGTTGGCGTTGCGCAGACGGGTCAAGAAGTCTGCGATCGGATCGGTCATGGTCATGACAGCGTCCGTCTACCTTTCTCGCAGCGGTTCCCATGCATCGACGGCGCACCGGTTCCCCGCGAGAACTACGGGCCTGATGCGTCCGACGGTGGGCCTACTACGAAGTAAACCGTCCTGCGAAGCCGTTGCGCCGCAGGGATTCCGGACCGGCGAACCGGTTCGGGGAAGTGCGCCGGCCGTGCTCACAGCACGGCAGGCAACCTCACAAGTGTAGAGAAGGCGTCGGTCGGAGTCGAATCGGTGCGGTTCACGGCGTCCGGCGGCGCGTCTCGCGGCTCGGTCCGGACGGATCACGGAGGCACATCCCCGAGCCGTGCCCGTCGACCCGCGGGACACCGATGCCGCTTCCGCTCCGGTTCGATCTGCTTGCATGCAAAAATTAATCTATCCGTACCTTTTATCGGTATTTTCTGTTGACTGAGGCCATTTTGGTATGCAATATATCTGTGTGACTGAAACCACACCCATCTCCACCCGCGCCGCTGACGACCTGGGACCGGGGCCGCTGGCCGGCATGCGGGTCGTCGAACTCGGACAGCTGGTGGCCGCGCCGTACTGCGGACAACTGCTCGGCGATCTCGGCGCAGAGGTGGTGAAGATCGAGGACCCGAACGGCGGCGACCCGATGCGCCAGTGGGGCCGGCAGAAGCCCGACGGCCATTCGCTGTGGTGGTCGGTGGTCGGGCGAAACAAGAAGTCGGTGTGCGTCGACCTGCGGAGGCCGGAGGGACAGGACCTCGTGCGCCGGCTCGTGGCGCAGGCGGATGTAGTCGTCGAGAACTTCCGCCCCGGGACCCTGGAACGTTGGGGCCTCGGCTACGACCGGCTCAGCGCTGACAACCCCGGCCTGGTACTGGCGCGGATCACCGGGTTCGGGCAGACCGGGCCCTACTCCGGCCGCGCCGGCTACGGCAGCATCGGCGAGGCGATGGGCGGCCTGCGGTACGTCGTCGGAGACCCCTCGGCCCCACCGAGCAGGGTGGGTATCGCGATCGGCGACACCCTCGCCGCCGTCTTCGCGGCCATGGGGGTGATGTCGGCCCTGATCGAGCGCGACCGCACCGGGCGGGGACAGATCGTCGATGCGGCGATCTACGAGTCGGTCTTCGCGGTGATGGAGTCGCTGATCGCCGACTACGAGATCGGCGGCCAGGTGCGGGAACGCTCCGGCAGCTTCCTGCCCGATGTCGCGCCGTCGAACGTCTACCCCTGCGCCGACGGCACCCAGGTGCTGCTGGCCGCCAACCAGGACACCGTCTTCCGGCGGCTGGCGAAGGCGATGGGCGAACCCGGACTGGCAACGGATCCCCGCTACGCGACGCACAACGCCCGCGGGGCCCGCCAGGCGGAACTCGACCGGCGGATCGCGGCCTGGACGGCGACGATGCCCTGGGAACGGCTGGATGAGATCTGCCAGGAGCACGGCGTCCCCGCCGGCATCATGTTCCGGGCGCCCGAGATGCTCGCCGATCCCCATTTCCGGGCGCGGGAGGCCATCGTCAGGGTCGCGCACCCCTACTTCGGTGACGTGCCGATGCAGAACGTCTTCCCCCGGCTCTCGCGCACCCCGGGAGAGGTCAAGTGGGCCGGACCGGAGCTCGGCCGGCACACCGACGAGGTGCTCACCCGACTCGGCGTCGACGCAGCGGACGTCGCCCGGCTGCGCCGGGAGGGTGTCCTGAGATGACGCGTCGAGAACCGGCACTGTGGCCTCCCTCGACGATCGCCCTGGTCGAGGTCGGCCTGCGGGACGGACTCCGGGTGATCGAGGAGCCGCTGCGTAGGGGTGGCACGCGGCGGGAACCGGCGGCACACCGATGGAACGCCGGCCCGGCAGCGCCGATGCGGGCGGAAGGAACACGTTCATGACCGACCCCGGTCCTCGCCTGGACCGTCTGCCGGTCGGCAGATTCCACAGACGCATCATCTGGCTCATCGGTGCCGGGATGTTCTTCGATTCGTTCGACGTCTATCTGGCGGCGGGCGTGCTCGGCGCCCTGGTGCACAGCGGCTGGTCGACGTTGGGCCACAACGCAACCTTCGTGTCCATCACCTCCGTCGGCATGCTGCTCGGGGCGTTGGCCGCGGGATATCTCGGAGACGTGAAAGGTCGTAAGTTCAGCTATCAGTTCAACCTGGCGATCTTCGGCCTGGCGTCGCTGGCCGGCGCGGTCGCACCGTCCATGGAGTGGCTGATCGTGTGCCGCTTCTTCATGGGGCTCGGCCTGGGCGCCGAGATCGTCATCGGCTACGGATGCCTGGGAGAGTTCGTGCCCCCGCAGGTCCGGGGGAAGTGGTCCGCCTACCTGTCGCTGATCGCCAACTCCGCGCTCTTCTTCTCGACGCTGCTCGGCTTCCTGATCATTCCGCACCTCGGCTGGCGGGTGATGTTCGTCATCGTCGGCGTCGGCGCGTTCGTGATCTGGTTCCGACGCCGCGCGATGCCCGAATCGCCGCGTTGGCTGAAGTCGCAGGGCAGGGATGCCGAGGCCGAAGCCGTCATGGCCGGCATCGAGCGGGAATTCGCACCGGCACAACTGCCCGACCCGCCCGACCCGGCAGCGGTGGACGACAGGCCCGCCCGCAAGCTCGGCAGCGTCGACCTGTTCAAGCCGCCCTATCTGCGTCGCACCGCGATCGCCGTCTGCGTGCACGTCGTCCTCAACATCGTGATCTACGGCTTCGTCGTCTGGGTGCCCACCTTCCTGGTCGGCCAGGGCCTCGGCGTGTCCTCGTCGCTGGGCTACTCGGCGCTGATGTCGCTGGGCGGCCCGGCGGGTGCCCTGATCGCGGCGCTGATCTCCGACCGGGTGGGCCGTAGGTACGGAATCCTCGTGTTCTCGCTGCTCGCAGCAGTCACCGGTTGGGCATATCTGTCGTCGCCGAACATCTACCTGGCGACATTCCTCGGATTCATCATGTTCACGCTCGTCTACCTGCTGGTGGCCTTCGGGATCGCCACCCACGTCCCGGAGCTCTTTCCCACCGACGTCCGCCTGCGCGGCAACGGCGTCGCCAACACCACCGGCCGGATCGCCGCGATCGCGGCGCCCCCGATCGTCGTCGGCCTCTACGGCGCGGGCGGAATCGACGCGGTCATGGCCCTGATCATCGGCGCCCTGCTGGTGTTGGCCGTCGCCATGTTGCTGATCGGGATCGAGACCCGCAACCGAACCCTCGAGGAGATCGATGCGCTCTGAACGGTCGGGTGGACGCCACTCGTGCTCCGACGGCGTCTGACACACTCCGTGTCGACGGCACACTGCGGCAGGAGGCCTGATGTCGAGCGAGAGCGAGCGGGTCTACGACGAGATCTGGGCCATGGTCCGGGACGGCCGCTTCGCCCAGGGGGCGCCGCTGCGCGAGGCGCACCTCGCCGAGACCATCGGGGTGTCGCGAACCCCGGTGCGCGAGGCCCTGCGCCGGCTGGCAGCGGAGGGGATCGTCGAGATCCGCCCGAACAAGGGCGCGCAGCTGATCGCGTTCGACGACGCGGACACGGCCACGATCTTCGATGTGCGCGCCCTGCTCGAGCCCTACACCGCGGGTCTCGCGGCCACCCGGGCGGACCCGGAAGCGATCGCGCGGCTGCACGAGCTGATCACCGAGATGGACGCCGTCACCGAGCTCGGCCCCGAACATCTCGATGAACTCGCGACGCTCAACGGTGAATTCCACCGCGTCATCATCGATTCCGCTCGCGCCCGGCTGGCCCGCGAAGCCATCTCCGTCGTGCTGCGTACACCACTGATCAGTCGGACCTTCCACTCCTACGACGCCCATCAGTTGGCCCGCTCCCAGCAACACCATCGCGAGATCGTGGCCGCTATCGAGGCACACGATCCGCAGTGGGCGCAGTCCATCATGCGCGCCCACATCGAGGCCGGACGCAGCATCTACTTCAGCCACAACGCGGGCCCCGCCGGTTGGACCGGCCCGCGCTCGACCACGTCCCGGCCACGCTGACGGCACCGTCATTCCGCGAACCGCGTGTCCACCGCGAGTGCCTCCCACTCGTCGATCTCGACGAGCTGCCGGTGCAGCTTGCCCCGGATGCGGTGGACGGCCTCCGGCCCGAGCGGCAACCGCAGCGGCGGAGCCGGGTGGTCGACCACCCGGAGGATCGCGGCGGCCGCCTTGGCGGGATCGTTCGGCTGGCGCCCGTCCTGGTCGCGGAAGCGGCGGCGCAGGGTGCCCGCGGCCGTGTCCGAGTACGCGTCGAGGGGAGCGGACATCCCGAGCGACCGGCCGGCGAACTCGGTGCGGAACGGCCCGGGCTCGACGACGGTGACCCGCACGCCCCAGGGCGCCACCTCCCCCGCGAGCGCTTCGGACATCCCCTCGAGCGCGAACTTGCTGGTCGCGTAGGCCGCGTGGCCCGGGTTGCCGACGATGCCACCGACCGACGACAGCGCAATGATGTGGCCCGAGCCCTGATGGCGCAGGTGCGGCAGTACCGCGCGGGTGACGCGCCACACGCCCAGCAGGTTCACCTCGAGCAGCGCACGCAACTCGGCATCGGACACCTCCTCCACCGCCCCGACCAGACCGTGCCCGGCGTTGTTGACCACGACGTCGATGCGGCCGTGGGCCGCAACGGCCGCGGCCACCGCGGCGTCCACCTGGGCGCCGTCGGTCACGTCCAGTCGCAGGGCGTGCGGGAAGCCCGCTGCGGAGAGAGGGTCGCGCGCCGTGGCGACGACGGTGTCGCCCCGGGCCTGGGCGGCCTCCGCGATCGCCCGACCGAAGCCGGCGCTGGCGCCGGTGATGAACCAGACCTTCGACACGGCTACCTCCACGGTTCTCGACTGTCACGACGATGGTATCTTGATAGTCAAGATATTGTTCGGCGAGGAGGCTGCGGATGGACTCGGTCGGCCGCGAGCTGCCCGACTGGCTCGCCCGCATGCCGTCGGCGGACACGGATCCCGACGTCGAGGCGCTGCGGCAGCGGATCGGCCGCCTGGCTCGGCAGTTCGAGCGGGTCCTCGACGAGGTCGCCGAGGCACAGGGCCTCAGCCGCGGCGACTGGACCGCCCTGTCGGTCCTGGTGCGCGCGGGCCGGCCGGTCACGCCGTCGGAGCTGATGCAGACCCTTGCGCTGACGTCCGGCACCGTCAGCACCCGGCTCAAGCGCCTCACGGAGGCCGGGCTGATCGGCCCCGCCACCGCCGACGGTGACGCGCGCAGCCGCCCGGTGACCATGACAGAGCGCGGGCGGGCGCGCTGGGCGGCCGCCACCGCCGAGCGCACCCGCCGCGAACGCGACCTCGTGCTGCCCGCCCTCGCCGGCCGCATAGACGGCCTCAACGACGGCCTCGCGACGCTGCTGGGCGCGCTCGAGGATCGGCTCGGCCGGAGCGGCGACCACGACCTCCCGCGCTGACCTGCCACGCAAGCGCGACCGGGCCCCGCGTTCGCCGCCTGGGTGGCGATCGCGGCCGTCTTCAACTTGACTTGGGTGGAAAGAACTCGGCCCGCGCGACCACCCGTCGCCCGCGGGCCACGCGACGGTGAGGCGACACGATGAGCATCCTGGTCGGATTCAAGGGCGGCGAGCCGGGCTCGGACGCGCTGCTGCTGGCGGCGCAGCTGGCCGCGGCGGCGAGGCTACCGATCCACGTGATGACGGTCGCGGTGCGCCCCCGCAACCTGATGCCGGGCCGGGCCACCGACGCGTTCGGCGAGTACACCCGGCGCAGGTTCGCCGAGTCCGAGGCAGAGGCGCGGTCCGTGTTGACCGCGCTCCCGTCCGCCGGGGACCTGGATGTGCGGTTCGCGCATCGGATCTCGCGGTCGACGGGCCTGGCGTTGATCGACGGCGTCTCGGAGGTCTCCGCGTCGCTCGTCGTCCTGGCCAGCGCGCCGGGCCGCGGCGGCCGCATCTCCGTCGGGCCGGTGGCGAATCGGCTCATCCACTCGAGCCGCGTCCCCGTCGCCGTCGCACCGCTGGGCTGGTCCGCCGTGGCCACCGCGGCGCCGCCCCGACGCACCGAGCTCACGGCCGCATTCGACGGCAGCACCGAGAACGAGCACGTGCTCGGTGAGACGCTCGCGTTGGCGGCGACGTTCGGGGCCCGCGTGCGCGTGGCGACGTTCGGCGTCCGCGGAGTCGTGATGTACCCGCCTGAGGGCGGCCTCGACAGCGAGGACGAGGCACTCGCCGAGTGGATCGACCAGACCGAGCGTGCGGTCGCGAAGCTGCGCCGGCCGGGTGGTCTGCTGGCGGATGTACCCACCGTCGTTTCGACCGGCGACGACTGGAGCGACGCGTTGTCCGCGCTCGACTGGGTGCCCGGCGACGTGCTGTGTGTGGGAACCACCCCGCACGGCGGGTTGGCCCGGGTGTTCATCGGCACGCGCGGCACCCGCATCCTGACGCATTCGCCGGTTCCCGTCATCGCCCTCCCGGCGTGAACCGGGTGCCGGGGCGCCGGCTCAGGCGACCCGGAGCGTGGTGGTGACGGGCGTGGGGTTCGCCGTCAGGTCGAGCACCGGGCAGTGGGCGTCGACGGTGTCGGTCAGCTCGCGATAGCGCTCGGGCGCGTCCGGTCCGAGGATGCGGATCTCCACCCGCACCTGCGTGAATCCGGGCCGCACGCCCTCGTCGAGGCCGAAGAACCCGCGCACGTCGAGGTCGCCCTCCGCGGAGAGGTCCAGCTCGTCGATCGTCAGCCCCAGCCGGTCGGCGTAGAACCGGTAGGTGACGACCTGACAGGTGAGCAGCGCGGCGAGGTAGGCCTCCACGGGGTTGATCGCAGTGTCCTCACCGCCCAGCGTGGGAGGTTCGTCGACGGTGAGCACATGCTGGCGCGCGCGGACGCGGCTACCGACCGCCCCCTCGGGCGTGGCGGCGGCGCGGAACGTGACGTGCGCGTTCGCGACGTTCCGCTCGACGGCGTCGCGGGTGACGTCGATGATGGCGCTCAGCGCGCCGGTGGTCGATGCGGTCATCAAGGTCTCCTCGGAACTGGCGTGGGGTGGCGTTCCGGACGCTATGCGCGCCCACGCGCCCTGCCCACGGTTGCGCTCACGGTGATCGCGGCCGAGCGGCCCGCGCCGTAGCCTGCCCACCACCCTTGCACTCATCGTGAGCGGGGCCGATAGGCTCCTGGACTATGTCTAAGGTCCTTGCCTCCCTCCCTGTCGGCGAACGCGTCGGCATCGCCTTCTCCGGTGGCCTCGACACCTCGGTGGCCGTGGCCTGGATGCGCGACAAGGGCGCGATCCCCTGCACCTACACGGCCGACATCGGCCAGCCCGACGAGCCCGATATCGCGGCCGTGCCCGACCGCGCCAAGGACTACGGCGCCGAGATCGCCCGCCTGGTCGATGTCCAGCAACTGCTGGTGCAGGAGGGCCTGGCCGCGCTGCAGACCGGCGCGTTCCACATCCGCTCCGGCGGCAAGACCTACTTCAACACCACGCCGATCGGCCGCGCCGTCACCGGCACGATGCTGGTCCGCGCGATGAAGGAGGACGGTGTCGACATCTGGGGCGACGGCTCCACCTACAAGGGCAACGACATCGAGCGGTTCTACCGCTACGGCCTCATGGCCAACCCCAACCTGCGGATCTACAAGCCGTGGTTGGACGCGCAGTTCGTCACCGAGCTGGGCGGCCGCAAGGAGATGAGCGAGTGGCTCGTCGCGCACGGCTTCCCGTACCGCGACTCCACCGAGAAGGCGTACTCGACGGACGCCAACATCTGGGGCGCGACGCATGAGGCGAAGGACCTCGAGTTCCTGTCCAACGGCGTCACGATCGTGGAGCCGATCATGGGCGTGGCCCCGTGGGACGAGTCGGTGGAGATCGCCGCCGAGGACGTGACGGTGACGTTCGAGGCCGGCGTACCGGTCGCGATCAACGGCGTCGAGTTCGCGGACCCCGTCGAGCTGGTCCACGAGGCCAACCGCATCGGTGGCAGGCACGGCCTCGGCATCTCCGACCAGATCGAGAACCGCATCATCGAGGCGAAGTCGCGTGGCATCTACGAGGCGCCCGGCATGGCGCTGCTGCACGCGACGTACGAGCGCCTGGTCAACGCGATCCACAACGAGGACACCATCGCGACCTACCACAACGAGGGCCGCCGCCTGGGCCGCCTGATGTACGAGGGCCGCTGGCTCGACCCGCAGGCGTTGATGCAGCGCGAGGCCATCATCCGCTGGGTCTCCTCGGCGGTCACCGGCTCGGTGACGCTGCGCCTGCGCCGCGGCGACGACTACTCGATCCTCGACACCACCGGCCCCAACCTCTCGTACCACCCCGAGAAGCTGTCGATGGAGCGCGTCGGCGACGCCGCGTTCGGGCCCGACGAGCGGATCGGCCAGCTCACCATGCGCAACCTCGACATCGCCGACTCCCGTGCCCGGCTCGAGCAGTACGCCGCGCAGGGCATCGTCGCGGGCGAGACCGCGGCGCTGGTCGGCGACCTCGAGGTCGGCGGGGCCAAGGCCATCGTCTCGGGCGGCGAGCAGACGCCCGCGCACCTCGACGAGGTGGGTAACAGCGCGGCGTTCGACCTCGGCACCGACTGAAGATGTGCACCGTTCCGTCGGCCCCCAGGTCAGCGGGGTGACCGACGGGACGGTGCACATGTTGGGAGGACGACGGCGACGGTATCGACGTCGGCGGGGCGGACCGCAGACACCGACGCACCGTCGTTCCCGACAGACCTCTCCGCCCGCCACGCCGGCCACCGTCAGTCCCCCGGCCCTGCTCACGCCTCGAGCTCAACGCCGGCGCGACACGACGACGGACGGCCCTGTCCGGTACGCGAGGTACCGGACAGGGCCGTCCGTGGATCAGGTGGGCGCCGCGGGGACCTGCCCTACGGCGCGGGTGTCACCAGCTGCTCTTGTGCACGCCGGGGAGCTCGCCGGCGTGCGCCATCTCACGCAGGCACACACGGCAGAGGCCGAACTTGCGGAACACCGAGTGCGGGCGGCCGCACCGGTTGCACCGGGTGTAGGCGCGGACCGCGAACTTCGGCGTCTTGTTGGCCTTGTTGACCAGCGCCTTCTTTGCCATTCTCAGTTCTCCTTGAAGGGGAAGCCGAGGTGCTTCAGCAGCGCGCGGCCTTCCTCGTTGTTGGTGGCGGACGTGACGACCGTGATGTCCATGCCGCGCGGGCGGTCGATCTTGTCCACGTCGATCTCGTGGAACATCGACTGCTCGTTCAGGCCGAACGTGTAGTTGCCGTTGCCGTCGAACTGATTGCCGTTGAGACCGCGGAAGTCGCGGATACGGGGCAGGGCGATGGAGGTCAGGCGATCCAGGAACTCCCACATGCGGTCGCCGCGCAGGGTGACGCGCGCGCCGATCGGCATGCCCTCACGCAGCTTGAACTGCGCGATGGACTTGCGGGCCTTGCGGATCTCCGGCTTCTGACCGGTGATCAGGGCGAGGTCGCTGACCGCGCCGTTGATCAGCTTCGCGTCGCGGGCGGCGTCGCCGACACCCATGTTGACGACGACCTTGACGACGCCGGGGATCTGCATGACGTTCTCGTACTTGAACTCGTCGTTCAGAGCCGTCTTGATCTCGTTGCGGTACTTGGCCTTCAGACGGGGCTGGGTCTTCTCAGTGGTGCTCATGTCAGATGTCCTTCCCGTTCTTGCGGGAAATCCGCACGCGCTTGCCGCTCTCCTCGTCGACGCGGTAGCCGACGCGGGTGGGATTGCCGTCCGAGTCGAGGACCATCACGTTGGACACGTGGATGGGAGCCTCCTGGACGACGATGCCGCCCTGCTCGGCGCCGCGCTCACCGGCAGGCGCGTTGGTGTGCTTCTTGATCCGGTTGACGCCCTCGACCAGAACCTTCTCGTTCTTGGGGAAGGCCTCGACGACCTTGCCCTTCGCGCCCTTGTCGGGGCCCGAGATCACGAGGACGGTGTCGCCCTTGTGCACCTTCATCTAGAGCACCTCCGGCGCCAGCGAGACGATCTTCATGAACTTCTTCTCACGCAGCTCGCGGCCGACCGGGCCGAAGATGCGGGTACCGCGGGGATCGTTGTCGTTCTTGATGATCACGGCCGCGTTCTCGTCGAAGCGGATGTACGAGCCGTCCGGGCGACGCCGCTCCTTGGCGGTGCGCACCACGACGGCCTTCACGACCTCGCCGCGCTTGACGTTGCCACCGGGGATGGCGTCCTTCACGGTGGCGACGATGATGTCGCCGATCCCGGCGTAGCGGCGTGAGCTACCACCGAGAACGCGGATGCAAAGGATCTCCTTCGCGCCCGTGTTGTCGGCGACACGCAGCCGCGACTCCTGCTGAATCACTACAGTCTCCTATAGACCTGGATTGTCATGCGTGCCGGATTTCCGACCCAGACACGCGCGGTCCGTCACCCGCCTGACGGCACGCGTTAGCGCGCCGCCCTTCAGGCAACCGGTCAATAGTACGTGAACCCGCAGGTGGGCACCAAATCACGGCGGCGGCGATCTCAGCCGGCGACCTCGGCAGGTAGCAGGTCGTCCCAACCGTGGCATCTACGCCACCACCTCTGCAAGCACAACGGGGACCGGGCCGCTGCGATCCACTGCTGTAAGGCGTACAACGGGCGCATCCAGCAAGAGTTCCTGTTGTCGGAGCATCAGCGGATCGCCGATCCCGGCCAGGACTCGACGGTCCGAACGAGTACCGAATCCCGAACGAGCTGTGCGAGACCGTCATGCACCTCCCTGACGTCGTCCGGTGCGTTCCGCTAGCCGCCCCGGGCCGGGGATCTCGTGCCGGTGGATGGTGCCGAACCGGTGCGCGGTCACCGATACCGCCTGCTCGCGCAGAAAGGTGAGCAACTCGACGCGCCCGGCGGAGACCACCGGGCCGTCGTACACCGCGACCGCGGGCGACCCGGCCGTCGCCTCCGCCACGGCGGTGCGGGACCCGCCGATCAGCCGCACCCGGCCACCGTCCCGGCCCAGCTGCGCGACGCGAGCCCGCCACCCGCCGTCGTCCTCGTAGGCGACGGTGACGCCCGCGTCGGCGAGCCAGGAGACGACGGTCGCGGGGAGCGCGACCGGCACGGACACCGTCAGCTCACCGCCGGCGCGGATCCCGGCGGCGCAGACGCGCACCAGCTGCGCGATCGGCTCCCCCTCGAACCGCACGGTCACCGGCGTGGCGCGGTAGCGGAACACGTTCTGCTCACGCACCAAGCCGGTCGCGTCGCGGACCACACCGAACTCGGCGGCCCAGGCGACCTGATCGCTGGCCAGGGCCGCATCGAGCCACGCATCGTCGGGGCAGGCGGCGAGGGCCGCACGGCGCAGCCCGTCCGCCCCCGCCGACGCGGAGACCGGTGCATCCGACCACGTCCCGAATCCGAACAGGTAGTTGGGGCCGCCCGCCTTGGCGCCGGCACCGACCGCCGACTTCCGCCAGCCGCCGAACGGCTGCCGCTGCACCACCGCCCCGGTGATGCCGCGGTTGACGTACAGGTTCCCAGCCTCCAGCCGCCGCAGCCACCGCGCGATCTCGACGTGGTCCAGCGAGTGCAGGCCGGAGGTCAGCCCGTAGTCGATGCGGTTGACCAGGTCGATCGCCTCGTCCAGGGTGTCGGCGGTCATGATCCCCAGTACGGGCCCGAAGTACTCGGTGAGGTGGAACCGCGACCCGGCCGCGACACCGTCACGGATGCCCGGCCGCCACAGGTCGTCCGCGAGCCGCTCGGGCTCGAGCAGCCACGACTGCCCCGCCTCGACCGTCGTCAGAGCGCGCAGCAGCTTTCCCGACGCCGGCTCGATCAGCGGGCCCACCTGCGCGGACGCATCCCACGGCCGCCCCACGCGGTAGGAGCGCACGGCGTCGAGCAGCTGCCTACGGAACCGTCCCGACCGCGCGACCGACCCGACCAGGATCACCAGCGACGCCGCCGAGCACTTCTGTCCCGCATGCCCGAATGCCGAGTACGCCACGTCCTTCGCCGCCAGGTCGAGGTCTGCGCTGGGTGTCACGACGATCGCGTTCTTCCCCGACGTCTCGGCGAGCAGTGGCAGGTCGGGCCGGAAACCACGGAACAGTTCGGCGGTCTCGTAGGCGCCCGTGAGCACCACCCGATCCACCCGCTGATCGCCGATCAGGGCGGCACCCAGTGCTCCCCCGGCGAGCTGCACGTACTGCAGCACCTCGCGCGGCACGCCGGCCTCCCACAGCGCCTCGACCAACACGGCGCCGCAGCGCCGGGCCTGCGCTGCGGGCTTGATCACGACGGCCGACCCCGCCGCGAGCGCGGCCAGCGTCGAGCCGGCAGGGATGGCGACGGGGAAGTTCCACGGCGGGGTGACGACGGTGACGCGCACGGGTGTGAACGTCGCGCCGTCGACGGTGTCGAGCAGCCGCGCCGACTCCCCGTAGTAGTGCGCGAAGTCGATCGCCTCGCTGACCTCGGGATCGGACTGGTCGAGCGTCTTCCCGCACTCCGCACCCATCACCTCGAGCAGCTCGGCGCGTCGCGCCTCGAGCGCATCGCCCGCGCGGTGCAGGATCTCGGCGCGCTCGTCGGCGGTCAGCGCGCCCCATGGACCGGCGGCCGCCCGCGCGATCGTGAGCACCTCGCCGAGGCGCTCGGCGTCGGGGACCAGGCCCGCGTCCGCGGTCGCCTCCCCCAGTGTCGAACCCTGCATCCGGCCGCGGATCGCATCCGCCCAGCGCCGGTTGGGCGCGAGGGCGGGGTCGGTGTCGGGGGTGTTCACGAATCCGCCGCGCAGCCCCGGCTCGGCCGGTCGGGTACGGTCCTGGACGCGGGCGGGCCCCGGCACCGTCGTCGGAACGTCCGCGACGGACCGCAGGAAGCGGTCGCGCTCCCGCTCGAACAGCGCGCGATTCGAGTCGAGGTCGAAGACCGCGGACATGAAATCGTCCTGCGACGCGCCCTCCTCGAGCCGCCGGATCAGGTAGGCGATCGCGACGTCGAAGTGCTGGGGGTGCACGACGGGGGTGTACAGCAGCAGCGAGCCCACGTCCCGCTTGACCACGGCGGCCTGGGCGGTGGCCATGCCCAGCAGCATCTCGAAGTCGATGTCGGCCGTGACCCCGCGGCGCTGTGCGAGCAGCCACGCGAGGGCGATGTCGAAGAGATTGTGCCCAGCGACCCCTATCCGCGCGTTGGCGGTGTGCTGGGGACGGAGTGCGTACTCGAGGATCGCCTTGTAGGAGGCGTCGGTCTGCTGCTTGGTGGACCAGGTGGCGAGCGGCCAGCCGTGGAGCTCGGCGTCGACACGCTCCATCGGCAGGTTGGCGCCCTTGACCACCCGCACCTTGATCCGAGCCCCGCCCGCCGCGACCCGCGCCGCCGCGAAGGCCTGCAGGTCGATCATCGCCGCCAGCGCGTCGGGCAGGTACGCCTGCAGCACGATTCCCGCCTCGAGGCCGCGGAACTCCGGCTCGGACAGCAGCGTCTCGAACACCGCGATCGTGAGGTCGAGGTCCTTGTACTCCTCCATATCGAGGTTGATGAACTTCCCGCGGGCGGAGGCGATCCGGTACAGCGGGCGGAGGGCGTCGACGGCGTGCGCCACGGCGGCGTCGAAGCCGTACGGGTTGTGCGGCGCCACGGTCGAGGAGACCTTGATCGACACGTAGTCGACGTCGTCGCGCTCGAGCAGCGCGCGCGTGCCGCCGATCCGCGCCGCGGCCTCCTCGTTCCCCAGGATCGCCTCGCCGAGCAGGTTGATGTTGAGCCGGATGTCACCGTCGTCGCCGCGCAGCCGCGCGATCGCCCGCCCCAGCCTGCGGTCGGTGGCGTCCACGATCAGGTGGCGGACCATCTGCCGCAACACCTTCCGTGCCGCCGGCACCACCACGCCGGGCGCCACCGGACCGGCGGCGGCACCGGCCCGGATCGCGACCCGCAGGGGGAGCGGCAGGAAGCCGGGGGTCAGCGACACCAGCGCCGCGAGGTTGCGGGCCGCGACCCGCGGATCCTCGGGCCGCACGACTCCGTCCACGAAGCCGACGGTGAAGTCGAGCCCGTGCGGGTCGCCCAACACGCCCGCGAGCCGCCGGGCCGCGGTATCGACGGGCTCTCCCCGACTGGCCACGAGCCATCGCTCGACCTGGGCGACGGCCTCCTGCGCCAGTTCCGCCGTGATCGTGTGCTCCATGGCCACCCCCTGTCCTGATGGATTCAGTGTGGGCCCGCCATATGATGAATAAAAGCGAAGATGATCGCACCATACTATTCGGACGTGCGGTACGAGGCCGCCGACCTGCACGTACACATGGGCCTCGTCGCCGCGGGCCACGCGGTCGGGATCCTCCCCGACCTGGTGCAGGCGCAGCGATACGAGGGGCTCCATCTGGTCGCCCTACCCGGATCGCCGCGCCGGGAGGTGTTCACCGTCTCCCGCTCCGCGTCCGCCGCCAGCGCCCCGGTACGCCTGGTCCGGGACGCGCTGACCGCGGCCGCCACCCCACCCCCGCCCGGCGACCCCAGCCGTCCGGTGTCCCCCTACATCCTGTAGGGGATGGGTGGGTGGGGCGACATCGCCGAGGCGGACACGCGCGAGTACGTTGCCCGGTATGCGCCTGGCGGACCTGCCCCTCGGCGGCGTCACCCGCCTGCCCGTGGCGCGGGGCGCGCTGGCCGCCGCGCTGGACGACCTCGACGCCGACGACCCCACGGTGGTCGTCCTCCCCCTCGGCTCCGGCTCGGCGTCTGACGTCGCGGAGGGCGTGGTAGAGGCGCTCACCGGCGTCGCGGTCGACCTGTTCCCCGCCTGGCTGCCGGGTGCCGGCTGGCTCGAGATCAAGGACCGCCGACCGGGCTCACGGTTGGTGACCCTCGCCGTCCGTGGTCTCGCACACGAGCACAGCGGCCCGCCGGGCGTGGGCACGGCGCTGAGCGAGTTGGCGCGGCTCGCAGTGGGACGTCCGGGGTTCGCACGGCTGCCGCGGCGCGAGCGGCTCGACGCGCTTGCTTACGCCCTGCCGCGCAGCTACGGGCGCACCCGGCTCGCGCTCGCCTGCGTCCTGGACGATGCACCCAGCGCGCCCGACGCCGTCACCGGCGCCTGCGACTGGGTGGCCGGCGCGGGGGTCACCGTGTGGCTGATCGGGCCCGGCGCGGCACCGCTGGACCGGTTCGCTCTGGTGCACGTCGACGAGGGCGACGACGGTGCCTCGGCGCCCGCCCCGCAGGTGCTGTACCCACCGCTGTCGGGGCGACCCCACCCCGCGAGCGCGGCCGAGCAGCGGCTCGAGGAGGCCCTCACGCGGCAGCCGTGGGCGGTCGCCCGACGATGGAACACGCTGGTCCCGCTGGGCGTGCTGCACCCCGACGTACGGGTCGACCTGCTCTTCGACGTGGCCCGGTTGGTAGTGGAGGTCGACGGTGCCGACCACCGAACGCCTGAGAAGTACGCCGCTGATCGCCGCCGCGATGCGGACCTGCTACTGGCCGGGTACCGGGTACTCCGGTTCACCAATGAGCACGTACTGAGCGACGTGTCGGAGGTGGCGTCCATAATTGCTGCGGTGGTCGAGCGTTACGCGCAGTAGGTTCGGCGCGGCGGGGAGGAGAGTCGGATGACTGTGGACGTTGCGGACCTGAAGGCGGTCGAGCGTGCGGTGCTGTTGGTGTTGGCGGCGGAGGCGGGCCCAGTGCTGAACAAGGACCTGTCGACGCTCGGTCCAAAGCTGGAAAAGGACAACCGAGACAAGCTCACCGACCTTGGATTGATCGACGTCGCCAAGAGTGGTCGCACGTTCACCCTGACCCTCACCGACGCCGGTTGGGGCCTGTGCAACGACCTCCTCACCACCGAGCCGCCGACCGGCACCCAGCCCCTGCCGCGCGCCATGTTCACGGTGCTCCGCGCTCTCGGCCGGCACCTCGACCGCGCAGGCCTCGGGCTCGGCGAGATCTTCACCCCGGTGCCCGACGGTGACGGTGCCCCCGATCCCGTCCAGCCCGCTACCGCGGCGCCAGCCGAGGTCGAGCAGCGGATACGCGCCGCCTACGCAGATCTCGGTGGCAGCGGTGGTTACATCGGCCTGGCACCGCTGCGCGAACGGCTCTCCGACCTACCGCGCGCCGATGTCGACGCAGCATTGGTTGCGATGTATCGCGAACCGGATGTCGACCTCGTCGAGGACGAGAACCGGAAGGTGCTCACCGATACTGCTCGGGCCGCAGGACTACTGCACGGTGGGCATGTCGCTCATGCGATCGCGATCGGAAACCGGTGATGGCAAAGCTACCGCCCGAACTCGCAGCGCTGCGAAAGGTGCGACTGTCGTGGGCCCCCAATTACGAGGACGTGTGGTCACAGGATCACAACCTCCACGTCGCTGGACTACACGAGGATGTGTGGGACGAACTGGAGTTGGCACTCGAAGATGCCGTCGAGTCGGACGCCACGTGCCCCCTCGGTCTCGTGCTGACCGGCACCAAGGGGGCGGGCAAAACCCACCTCCTCAGCGAGTTCCGTGGCGAGGTACAGCGCCGTGGCCAGTTCTTCGTGTTGCTGGAAATGCTCGATGCCACCGACTTCTGGCGCACATTGCTGACGTCGTTCAAGGAGTCGCTGGGTCGGCCCAGTCCCGAACCCGACCACGCAACCCAGCTCGGTGACCTACTGCATCGCCTTGCCGACAACGCCGGCCTGGGCCGCGTCGCGCGCCGATCGATCGCAGGCCACAGCGTCGTCACTCCCGAGTTGCTCGACGAGTTCGTCGCCGCGCTCCCGGCAGGCCTGCATGCCGAACACGGCGTGCTGCGCGCACTCGTACTGCTTGCTGCTCGTGACTCGCACATGGCTGATATCGGTACCGCATTCCTTTACAACATCGACGACGAAGATTCCGCGCGCGACCGTAGCGCCTGGGGCATGCCGAAGAGCGGCACGCCCGCGTCCGAAACCGTACGGTCGATATCGACGCTGATGGCCACCGTGGGTGCCACTGTTCTCGCGATCGACCAAATCGATACTCTGGTGGCGCAGTCGAATTCATCAGTCACAGCGACCGGCGACAACGACGGCGCAGCGATCGACCTCCTGGCGAACGGGTTGATGATGCTGCGGGAGGGGCTTCGTCGCACAGTGACCGTGGTGTGCATGCTCCCCAGCGCGTGGGAGATCATCGCGACACGCTCGACTGCGTCAGTCCCGGAACGATTTCGGAAAGCGCCGCGACTGAAGGGCCTCCCCGATGGCGCGATTGCACGCGCGATCGTGCTTCGTCGCCTCGGCGCCGCATACCTGAAGCAGCAGTTCGCTCCCCCATACCCGACGTGGCCAGTGCTGCCCGGCGCGTTCGACTCCGCCTCGAATTTCACCCCCCGCGAGGTGCTCCGAACAGTCGACGCTCATATCCAGAAGTGCATCCGCACACGCACGGTCACCGAACTCGCATCGTTCACCGCCGCGCAGCCGGACAGGCCGCAGCCGGCAGACGCGCCGGTGCCCGATTCTCGGGACCCGATTGCAGCACCGGTGCCGGACGTCCCTACGGGCACTCTCGACACCATCGATGCCCTGTACGCGCGATACCGCGCGTCGGCGCGGGTCGAGGACGTCGCCGGCAATCAGGCCACGGCAGACAAGCAGATGCCCGCGCTGTTGCGCGCGGGGCTGCAGGCTTGGGCCCGCGAACAGGGCGGCGACTTCGAGATCGAAACAGGCCGCGGCAAGGGACCTTTGGACGCGCGTCTGCGTGAATCACTCGGTGTCGACACCGACGACGAACGCCACTGGGCGTTCCGCGCGATCCCGGCGACCAACGCACTCGCGGTGATCTCGCGCGTGCGTGATGCCGCCAACTCCGCGCTCACGGCCGGGGTGTCCCGACGGCAGCTGTACCTGCTCCGCACAGGGCCGTGGCCGAGCGGACCGAAAACCGCTGCCGTAGTGCAGGAGGCACTCGAGCGCGGTGCCCACGTGCTACCGCTGGAGATCGACGATCTCCGCGCCCTCCGCGCGCTCGACGCTCTCATCAAGGACAACCCCGAGGGCCTGGACGAATGGCTACTCGCACGCAGGCCCGGCCACGACATCGGCCTCCTGCGGGAACTTCCTGGCGGCGAGCCCGTCTCGGCCGCGGCCGAGACGAGTGACTCGACCTCCAGCACTCCGGACACGGTCGCCGTCCCCGCTGCAGCCCCGGAACCGAACCGACCGGCCGAGGCGCCCACGCCACAGCCACCCGCACACGCCGCTCCCTCACTCTGGAAGGCCCCCGCGTCACCGGCGGAGGCCCCGCAACCGTCGGACGAAGCCGTCCCCGAGACACCTGCGCCGCCAAGGCCGTTCACCCCGTCGAGTCCGGAGTCGCCCGTTCCGGTATCCCCGACGGATCCGATCGCGATCGGCCGCGGCCCGGGCGGCATGCCGGCGTTCATCAAGCCCGCGGATCTGCGGCGGCACACCGCGATCTTCGCGGGCTCGGGATCCGGCAAGACCGTGCTCATCCGGCGTCTGGTCGAGGAGTGCGCTCTGCGTGGTGTATCGAGCATCGTGCTCGACCCCAACAACGACCTCGCGCGGCTGGGCGACGCATGGCCCCAGCCACCGTCGGGCTGGTGGTCCGGTGATGCGCGACGGGCGAGCGAGTACCTCGACTCCGTCGATGTAGTCGTGTGGACGCCACGGCGCACCGACGGACGACCCCTTGTCTTCCAACCGCTTCCGGACTTCCCGGCGATCCGCGACAACGAGCAGCAATTCGACCAGGCCGTGGACGCCGCGCTCGGTGCACTCGAGCGGTATGCGGGCATCGCGAGCACCGGGCCCAAGCGCGAGCAGCAGCGGGCTGTGATGAAGGAGGCCCTGCGGGCCTACGCGAAGATCTCCGAGCATCCCACGCTCGGCGGCTATACCGACTACCTGAGCGACTGGCACAACGCCGGACTGAGCCAGATCGGCACCGTCGACAAGCTGGCGCCCGGCCTCGCGACGACGCTGCGCGCCTCGATGATCAACAACCCGCTGCTCGGCGGCGCGGGTGAGCCGGTGAGCCCCGAACTGCTGCTCACTCCGGCCGCTGGCAAACGCGCGCGGGTGTCGGTGATCAGCCTGGTCGGGCTTCCCGATGAGGAGCAACGGCAGTCGTTCATCAGCCAGTTGCAGCTCGCGCTGTTCGCATGGGTCAAGCGCCATCCGTCGGACGCACCCGTGGGGTGGCTGCTGGTCATGGACGAGGCGCAACAGATCGCACCTTCCGGCCCACGCACGGCCACCACGGCGTCCACGCAGCTGTTGGCCTCGCAGGCTCGCAAGTACGGCCTCGGGCTGATCTTCGCGACACAGTCACCGAAGGGCATCGACAACAAGATCGTCGGCAACGCTGGGACCCAGTTCTACGGCCGGATGCAGGCATCGGCACAGATCCAGGCGGCACGGGAGATCGCCCAGGCGCGCGGCGGCAACGTCGACGGCATCGGAAGGCTCGGACGAGGGCAGTTCTTCCTCGCAACGGACAGCGGCATGCAACGGATCCAGGCCCCGAACTGTCTCTCCCTGCACCCCGCCAGCCCACCCACGGAGGACGAGGTGATCGAGCTGGCCCACCGGCTCGCCGTTCAGGACCCCGAGGTCGCGGCACGAACTTAAAACGGAGGGGGCGTGTCGGGGACGATGCCGTGCGCCTCGTCCCCGTCGTGGCGGAGGCGGCGATTGTTCTCCCGCATGGCTTCCCGGGCCCGGTTGCGGGCCTGGGTGCGGGTGGGTTCGCCGTCGAGGGGTTTCACCGACCCCGCAGCCTCGGGCTGGGCCTCCTCCACGGCGGGCCGGATCTGCCACACCAACTCGCCGAGGGCGGGGAACAGGTCGGTGTCCTGCTCGACACCGGCCCGGTAGACGGTGCCGTCGGGCTGACGCCACTCGACGGTGCCGTCGGGTAGCAGGTCCGAAAGCCAGCCGGTGTGTGTCTTGATGCGATGATGAAACCCGCAGAGCGGCACCAGATTCCCCACGTCGGTGCGCCCACCGGCGGCGGGATCGCGGTGGTCGTATTCCACGACGTGGTCCAGTTGGCAGCGCTCGGCCGGCACCTGGCAGCCCGGGAACACACAGTGCGAGTGCCGCATCCGCACGAACCGTTGCTGCAGAACGGTGGGGGTGTAGCCGCTGGCTGCGGCCGCAACGACGGTGCCGCCGGCGCGGCGGGCACCGAAGGTGCGCAGGTTCACCTCGCAGCGGGCAAGCATCTCGCGCATGTCGTCCGCGGCCATCGGCCCGCCGAGACCGGCGCCCAACCGCCCGCCCGCGATCAGCAGGCCGGGGAGCGAGAAACCGGGGAGCCCGGGAGCCGCCATGCTTCCGGGCACACCCGAGTCGGTGGCCACGCGTACGAGCGAACCCGACTGCGCAACAGGGCTCTTCGCCACCACAGGGACGTCGTAGGGGCTCTCCTCAGTGGCGGTATCGCTGAACACCGCCGCCTGCCCGTCGTCGGCCGCATGCCCGGCCGTCCCCTGCCCGACCCCTTCCTGGCGGTAGGCGGTCTCGTTCAGGACCAGCAGTAGGTCCACGTGCACGCGATCGGGGAGGTTCTCGATCCGCGGGCGCCGCTCGGCCCGGTCACACTCGGACTTGCCGCACCGGCAACCCAACGTGGCGTAGCCGTCGACGATCGCACAGAACGCGTCGACCTGCCGCTCCTGCAGATCCCGGCCGTCACCGCGGCAGACGGTACCCGCGACCTCATCGATCAACTCCGCGATCTGCGCACACTTCTCCCGCGCCAACCGCACGGTCAGCACCGCCTGGTCGCCACCGACCGGGGTGACATCCACGAACGGCCGCCGATGCTTCGGCTTCTCCCTCCGCGCGTCCAGGTCGATCGACGCGATCAGCTTGTCGCACATCGACTCCACCTGCCGCGCCGTCAACGACGCACCCTTCTTCGCGAGCCGCGCAGCCAGCTGCGCGGCGACCCGCGCGCTGTACTGCGCGACCAGGGCGAGGTCGACGATCGCCTGCCCCCGGGAGGCCACCACCCGCGCCTGACTCAGCGAGAGCACCCCCGACAGCATCAGGCTCAGAACATGCGGCAGCCGCTCCCGCAGGTCCAACGCCAGCGTGATCTGCCGCGCCGCCGCGGCCGCACCGACCTGCAACGCGGCCCCGAGCTCGGCCTCCAGCCGGTCGTAATCGTCGACGAAACCGCACACCCCGGCACCCGGCGCGACACACAGCAACTCCGCACGCCGCAACCGGTACACCTCGGTCACCGCGACCACCCGCCGCCCGTCCTCCCGATTACGCGCCCGGGCACCGTCGGTCAACAACACCAGTACCCCCGCCGCATCCCGCGGCAGATCGCACCCCTCAGGAAGGGGATTGTTCACCTCCCCGAGAGTTTCGAAGCCGTCACCGTTTCCGCTCATGCGTTCGATTGTAATCCACATCACAGCACTTGGCAAGGAGTTTACTCGCCTGTGCATTCGATCCGAGAAAGAGTTCAGGCCAGCGAACGACAACGAGGACTCGTCCGGCGACACCCGCAGGCTGGGATCGATCACCAAGGCCGGCGACGCGCATGTGCGGCGGCTACACGTGGAGGCGGCGTGGCACCACCGCCGCACTTACACCACCGCCGCGCCGGGGGTGCCCGCAGGTAAGCGATAGGACGAACCCGCGAAACCACTTTGTGCCATAGCAGATCCTATGACCTGACGCACGTCCCTAGACCAGCGGCAGGCGTTCCGGAGTCGAACACCGTCTTGCGGTACCCGACCCACGCATATCAGTCCGACACCACCCGCGTGAACAACGGCACCTCACGCGGCCCCTCACGCCGGCGACCGCAAACCGAAGCCGCTCCGATCAGCCCACCGGGGAGGCTTCGCCGTGCCACTCGACGTCTATAGGAGCATCAACCGGTACCCACATATCAGTGGATCCAGCGCGCTGTTAAGCGGGGGGCAAGCGTCGGCTGGACACTACGAGACATGCCTCCAGCAGCCACGAAGCCGCGGCCGGCACCGGGACCGGTCAAGCTGATCTTCAGCTGGGTGTTCCTGCTCGTCGTCGCGATCGCGCTCACCGTCGGTCCGATCTACGTGATCGCCTCCAGCGCGGTGTCTCTCAGCGCGCCGACAACGTGCGACGGGGTAGCGATGCACCCCCAGGACCGCTGCGCGGTGGTGCAGTTCTCGCGGGGCAGCCCGTATGAGACCCCGATTCAGCCGGGCGCGACAGTGGCCGGTGTGGTGCCGGTTGGCCTGTTCCTGTTCTGGATACTTCTGGCCCGTGTCTTCCCCCGCTCCATGGCGGCCGTCACGCGCGTGCTGGTGCGCACCGGCCGGTGGCCCGCCGCGGAACGAAGCGCACTATGACCGCCGCGATCGGCATCGTGGTGCGGGTCATCGCGGTGGCTGCGCTCGCACTGCTCGTCGCGGCGTGCGCGCAGGGAGCGGTGAAGTCCTTCACCACGCCCGTCGATGCGCGCCCACCGGACTACGTGAACGGCTGGATCTACGTGGCAGTGGCGGTATCGTGCATCGGGATCGCCGCGGTCCTGGTCCGTCGGCTGATGCGGGGTCGGGACGCCCCGACCCCGGTCCTCGACCGGGCGAGGGCAGCGGTCTGCGTGATCCTGGTAGTAGCGGTCGCGATCGTGCTGCCGATCGTGCTGCTCGTCGATGGTGTCGACGAACTCATCGAGCCCACTACCTGCCACACCGCGGTGATGCAGGCCGATGACGCCTGCACGGTCACAGACGGGCCCCACTATCACGACGAAGCCTGGGCGCCCGCTGGTTCGCCTCCGGTCGTCCGCCTCGCCGGTCCGGGCCAGGAGGTCCAGGTGCTGAACGCGGCCGGGATGCGCGCCGAGCACCGCAGCGACGCCGAGTTCACGCTCATCCTCGGCGGCGTGATCGCCCTGCTTCCGCTCACGCTCCTGTCGACAGTGGTACGGACGCTGCTGATGGCACGCCTGTCCCGGGACCGCCGCTCTGCGATTGCCAGAACCTGGCGCCGGATCGAGACCTGGCCTGCCAAGGGACCGGCGGCCGATGTCGCCTCCGAGAAGAGAACGTGAAGGAGTCGACCGGTCGAGAGCACGCGATACAGCCCCCACGCCGGCATCGCCCATTACCCGCTCCGCGCCCCCTCACTCCGCAGGATTAGCATCGCCTTACTGCATTCGGTGGCAGCTCGACGGAAACGGATGGTGGGATGAGGATTCGGAGTGCGGTAGCGGCCGCTGTGTTGGCGGCCGGCGTGGCCCTCAGTGCCGCGGCATGCGGAAGCAGCAGCGACAGCGCATCGGCAACGTCCACGATGGCATCGTTCGAAGCACCTGCCTCGGCGGACCCGGCCGCCGAGACGCTCGACGTCCCGACCGCGCAGCAGATCCTGCGCTCCGTGATCGACCCCGCATCGACCGCCGCGCACGATGCGACCCAGGTCGACAGCACCGATCCCGCCATCGGCCAGAAGCTGCACGGGTTCGCCGTGGGCGCCGGCCAGGGCGGTTACACCCCCGACAAGTGGACGGTGAAGTCGATCGCCGCCACCGGCGCGACCACGGCCACCGCCACCGTCGCCGTCGCGAGCCCGCATGCGCCCGCTCCCGTCGACGTGACGTACACGTTCGTGCGCGTCGGCGGCACCTGGAAGCTCACGCAGCACGCGGCCGACGCGCTGCTCGCGATGAGCGGCGGGCCGCACGGACACTGACCCGTGACCTCCTCCGCAGCCGGAATCCAGCGCAGCCGCACCGTCGTCGCGGCGGTGCTGGCCGTGCTGCTGGTGCTGACCGGATGCTCGACGCAGCCGCTGCAGGTCGCGGGCCCGTCCAGCTCGGCGGCCGCGCCGTCGATCGCGCCGACGCTGCGCACCGCCACCGTCGCCGCCGACCCGGTGCCGGTGTCCCCGGCACCGGTCCCGAGCCTGCCGGTCACTGTGCACTCGGCCGACGGCCGGGACGTCACGGTCCGGGATGCGAGCCGCATCGTCGCGCTCGACCGCTACGGCACCTACGGCACCACGGTGTTCGCGCTGGGGCTCGGCAGCCACCTGGTCGGCCGCGACATCGCGACCGACTTCCCCGCGGCCTCCCACATCCCGGATCTCACGCCGGACGGCAGCACCGCCAACGCCGAGGCGATCATCGCGCTGCGGCCCACGGTGGTACTCACGGACACGACGATGCCGGCGGCGTCGACGCTCGTCACGCAGCTCACCGCGGCGGGCATCCCGGTGGTGCTGGGGAACCCGACGCGCAGCGTGGACTCCACCGACGACACGCTGCGGGCGGTCGCCAAGGCGCTCGGCGTGCCCGCCGCGGGCGACGAGCTGGTGCGCCGCACCGACGACCAGATCGCGCAGGCCCGGGCGATGGTGCCCGCGTCGATCACGTCCGGCGCGCACCGACGACCGCGCATCGCGTTCCTCTACGCGCGGGGCACCGGGCTGTTGATCCTGGGCGGGCGCGGATCGGGGGCCGACGCGCTCATCTCCCTGATCGGTGGCGTCGATGCCGGCACCGCCGCCGGGCTCACCGACCCGTTCACCTCGCTGACCTCGGAAGGGCTGATCAAGGCCGCGCCCGACGCGCTGCTCATGATGACCGGCGGGCTGACGTCGGTGGGCGGCGTCGCCGGGCTGCTCACCGTCCCCGGCGTCGCACAGACCCCCGCCGGCCGCAGCCGCACCGTCATCGACATGGCCGACGGGCAACTGCTGTCCTTCGGGCCGCGCACCGGTGAGGTCGCGATCGCGCTCGCCCGGGCGCTGTACGCGCGGTGACGGGGCTCACGACGCGCCGCGTCGGGGTGTTCGCCGTGCTCGTCGCGGCCGTCGCCGTCGCCGCCGTCGTGTCTGCCGGCATCGGCCAGAACCCGGTGCCGCTCGGGCAGGTGATCGGATCGCTGCTGCACCACCTGCACGTCCCCGCCGGGCCGCTGCCCGACCAGACCGGCGAGGAGACGCTGTGGAGCGTCCGCTTCCCCCGCGTCGTGCTGGCGCTGCTGGTCGGCGCCGCGCTGGCGACCGCGGGCGCCGTCCTACAGGGCGTGTTCGCCAACCCGCTCGCCGACCCCGGCGTGATCGGGGTGTCGTCGGGCGCCGCGGCCGGTGCCGCGACCGTCATCGCGATAGGCGGCCTGGGCGTCGCGGGCTACGCGGTGGCGGGTGGCGCGTTCGCCGCGGGCATGGTGACCACCTCGATCGTCTACGTGTTCGCGCGGTCGGGCGGTCGCACGGAGGTGGTGACGCTGATCCTCACAGGCATCGCCGTCAACGCCTTCGCGGGCGGCGTCATCGCGTGGTGCACGTTCCGCGCCACCCCCACGGCGCGCGACCAGATCGTGTTCTGGCAGCTGGGCAGCCTCAACCGGGCCACCTGGTCACAGGTCTATCTGGTGGCACCGTTCGTCGCCGTCGGGCTGGTCGCGGCCCTGCTCCTGGCCCGCCGCATCGACCTGCTCTCGCTCGGCGAGTACAGCGCCAGTCATCTCGGCGTCGACGTCGAGCGGCTGCGGCGCTACGCCGTCGTGGTGGTCGCGGTGCTCACGGCCGCGGCGGTGAGCTTCTGCGGCATCATCCTGTTCGTGGGCCTGGTGATCCCGCACCTGATGCGGCTGCTGGTCGGGCCGCGACACGCCACCCTGATCCCGGCCAGCGCGCTCGCGGGCGCACTGTTGCTCACGATCACCGATCTCGGGGCGCGCACGCTGGTGGGCTACGCCGACCTGCCGCTGGGCATGCTCACCAGCCTCGTGGGCGGGCCGGCGTTCCTGCTCCTGCTGCGCCGCTCGATGCGGGGAGGCCGACCGTGACCAGCCCGACGGTGGCGCTCGCGGCCGACGCGGTCACCGTCCGCCGACGCGGGGCGACCGTGCTCGACGCCGTCTCCCTCCAGCTACGCGCGGGCGAGGTCATGTGCCTGGTCGGCCCCAACGGTGCCGGCAAGTCCACCCTGGTCGCGGCCCTGGCCGGCTCCCTCGTACCCCACTCCGGCACCGTCGGGACCGGGGGCGAGCCGCTGCGCCGGCTGTCCACGCTGGCGCAGGCCCGGCGGCGCGCGGTGCTGCCGCAGCAGCACACGATCGGCTTCGCGTTCACGTGCCGGGAGGTGGTCGAGATGGGCCGCTTCCCGTGGCGCGGGACGCCCCAGGCGGCGGAGGACGACGGTGCCGTGGCCGCCGCGATCGACGAGTGCGCCGTCGGCCACCTGGCGGAGCGTCCGTTCGGCAGCCTGTCCGGCGGGGAGCGCGCCCGGGTGGCGCTGGCGCGGGTCCTGGCGCAGCGCACACCGGTGCTGCTGCTCGACGAGCCCACCGCCGCGCTCGACCCGCACCACCAGGAATCGGTGATGCAGGTGGTGCGGCGGCGTGCCGCCGAGGGCGACGCGGCGCTCGTCGTGGTGCACGACCTGAGCCTGGCCGCGGCGTACAGCGACCGCGTAGCCGTGCTGGTCGACGGCCGTATCGACGCGGTGGGGCCGCCGGTCGAGGTACTCACCGAGGAGCGACTCGAGCGGGTGTACGGCCTGCCGATGGCGACTGTCACCGTCGCCGGCCAGCGCCTGATCGTCCCGCGTCGTTCACCCGATCCTGCTGAGCGCCGCTTTACAGATCGCCAAGTGGGACTGGCGTAACATACACGTGGATACTCAGCGGCTACAGGGGGCGGAGCATGAGATTTCGAGCTGGGCTCGCGATAGCGACGATGGCCCTCGGCGCGACGCTGACGGTGTCGGGTTGCGCGACCACGGTGGCCGGAACGGGAACCGCGGACGTCGCCGCGGTGACCGCATACCAGTCGGCGGTGGCGGCGAAGCTGGCCGCGACCGTGAGCGGCGTGTGCACCGACTGGAACACCGCGTACACCACGCGTCTCGCGGCGTCCAACGCCACGGTGGCCTTCACCAAGAACTCGTCGTGGACGTGGGACGGTATCCAGGCGACGATCGCCACCGAGCAGTCGGCGATCCAGACCGAGACGGGGGTGTTGGACGGGCTGATCACCCGGGCCTCGGTGAAGTCCGACCTGCAGGCCGCGCTTCAGGACTACCGGGCCAAACTCACCGCCTACTCCTCCGCGCTGCAGGCCGACAACGCCGCGCGCGGCACCGGCACCGCGACGTGGGAGAGGTCCAACCCGGCGAGTGACGCCCTCGCCGCGTCAGCGCGCTCCGTGCGCAGCGTCTGCAACCTCTAGCCGGATCGCACCGATCCGCCCGGCACCGATCCGGCTCCGAAGCAGCGAGTAATAGACGCGAGAACCCCCGACTCCCACAAGGGAATCGGGGGTTCCTCGCTCAGGTGGAGTGGCCTACCTGGCCTTCTCCAGCACCTCGACCAGGCGCCAGCGCTTGGTAGCGCTCAGCGGCCGGGTCTCCATGAGCCGGACGCGGTCGCCGATACCGGCGACGCCCTTCTCATCGTGCGCCTTCACCTTGCTGGTGGTGCGGATGATCTTGCCGTACAGGGGGTGCTTCACGCGGTCCTCGAGCTCGACCACGATGGTCTTCTCCATCTTGTCGGACACGACGTACCCGACACGCACCTTGCGGCTGTTGCGCTGCTCAGTCACGGTTTCCTTGCCTTCACTCATGCGACGTCACCCTCCGGGCCCGCCGAGAGGCCGAGCTCCCGCTCGCGGAGGACCGTGTAGATCCGCGCGATGTCGGTGCGCACGGCCCGCAGGCGGCGGTTGTTGTCCATCTGCCCGGTGGCCATCTGGAAGCGCAGGTTGAACAGCTCCTCCTTGGCCTCACGGAGCTTCTCGACGAGCTCGTCGCGCGTCAGACCGCGGAGATCGGCGGCTACGGTGTTCGCCATCAGAACTGCTCCTCTCGGGTCACGATGCGGGTCTTGCAGGGGAGCTTGTGCTGCGCGCGGCGCAGGGCCTCGCGAGCGATCTGCTCGTTGGGGTAGGTCATCTCGAACAGCACGCGACCGGGCTTGACGTTCGCGACCCACCACTCGGGCGATCCCTTACCGGAACCCATGCGGGTCTCGGCAGGCTTCTTGGTCAGCGGGCGGTCCGGGAAGATGTTGATCCAGACCTTGCCGCCACGCTTGATGTGGCGGTTGATCGCGATACGCGCGGACTCGATCTGCCGGTTGGTGATGTAGGCGGGCTCGAGAGCCTGGATGCCGAAGTCACCGAACGCGACCTTGGTGCCACCGGAGGCGGCGCCGGAGCGGGTGGGGTGGTGCTGCTTGCGGTGCTTCACCCGACGGGGGATCAACATGGCGTCAGCCCTCCTGATTCTGCGTAGTGGCTGCAGTCGCCACCGGCTCCTCCGTGCCGGCGCGGCCGGCCTCGGTGCTGGTGGCGGTCGTGCCCGACGAGCCGCTGCGGCGCGGACGCTGCGGACGCTCGCGACGCGGACGGCGATCGGCGGCGGCTGCGTCGGCGGTCAGCTCGCGCCGGCCACCCACGATGTCGCCCTTGTAGATCCACACCTTGACGCCGATGCGACCGAACGTGGTCTTCGCCTCGTACAGGCCGTAGTCGATGTCGGCGCGCAGCGTGTGCAGGGGCACGCGGCCCTCGCGGTAGAACTCGCTGCGGCTCATCTCGGCGCCGCCCAGGCGGCCGGAGCACTGCACCCGGATGCCCTTGACGTTGGGCTGCCGCATGGCCGACTGGATCGCCTTGCGCATCGCGCGGCGGAACGCCACGCGGTTGCTCAGCTGCTCCGCGACACCCTGCGCGACGAGCTGAGCATCGGCCTCGGAGTTCTTGACCTCGAGGATGTTCAGCTGCACCTGCTTGCCCGTGAGCTTCTCGAGCTCGGAGCGGATGCGGTCGGCCTCGGCGCCGCGGCGGCCGATGACGATGCCGGGACGCGCCGTGTGGATGTCCACGCGGACACGGTCACGGGTGCGCTCGATCTCGATCTTGCTGATGCCGGCGCGCTCGAGGCCGTTGGTCAGCTTCCTGCGGATCGCGACGTCTTCCTTGACGTACTCGGCGTACTGCTTATCGGCGTACCACCGGGACTTCCAGTCCGTGGTGATGCCGAGGCGGAAGCCGTGCGGGTTGATCTTCTGCCCCATGCTTACGCTCCCTTCCGGCGGTTACGGCTGGCGGCGGGCTTCTTCGACTCCAGCGACTCGACCACGACGGTGATGTGGCTGGTGCGCTTGCGGACCCGGTACGCGCGGCCCTGGGCACGCGGCTGGATGCGCTTCATCGTCGGCCCCTCGTTGGCATACGCCTCCGAGACGACCAGCGTGCGCGGGTCGATGCCGAGGTTGTTCTGCGCGTTGGCGATCGCCGAGGCGAGCACCTTCGCGACCGGCTCGCTGGCCGCCTGCGGCGCGAACCGCAGGATGGCGAGGGCCTGCTCGGCGTCCTTACCCTTGACGAGCGCAATGACGCGGCGCGCCTTCATGGGCGTGACACGGACGAACTTCGCAGTCGCCGAAGCCTTCGGGTTCTGGGTTTCGATTGCTTCAGTCATTAGCGGCGCTTCGACTTCCGGTCGTCCTTGATGTGGCCCCTGAACGTCCGCGTGGGCGCGAACTCGCCCAGCTTGTGGCCGACCATGTTGTCCGAGACGAACACCGGCACGTGCTTACGACCGTCGTGGACGGCGAAGGTGTGACCGATGAAGTCGGGGATGATGGTCGAGCGGCGCGACCAGGTCTTGATGACCTGCTTGGTGCCCTTCTCGTTCTGGACGTCCACCTTCGCGAGGAGGTGATCGTCGACGAACGGGCCCTTCTTGAGGCTGCGTGGCATTCTCTAACTCCCTCCTAGCGCTTGTTCTTGCCAGTGCGACGCCGGCGAACGATCAGCTTGTCGCTCGGCTTGCTCTTACGGGTCCGGCCCTCGGGCTTGCCCCAGGGGCTGACCGGGTGACGACCACCAGAGGTCTTACCCTCACCACCACCGTGCGGGTGGTCGACCGGGTTCATCACGACACCACGGACGGTCGGGCGCTTGCCCTTCCACCGCATACGGCCGGCCTTACCCCAGTTGATGTTGCTCTGCTCGGCATTGCCCACCTCGCCGACGGTGGCGCGGCAGCGCACGTCGACGCGACGGATCTCGCCCGAGGGCATACGCAGGGTGGCATGCGCACCCTCCTTGCCCAGCAGCTGGATGCTCGCACCAGCGGAGCGGGCCATCTTGGCACCGCCACCCGGACGCAGCTCCACGTTGTGGATCACCGTGCCGGCGGGGATGTTCCGCAGCGGCAGGCAGTTACCCGGCTTGATGTCGGCGTTCGGGCCCGACTCGACGACGTCGCCCTGCTTCAGATCCTTCGGCGCCAGGATGTAGCGCTTCTCGCCGTCCACGTAGTGGAGCAGCGCGATCCGCGAGGTGCGGTTCGGGTCGTACTCGATGTGCGCGACCTTGGCGTCGATGCCGTCCTTGTCGTGGCGACGGAAGTCGATGAGTCGGTACGCGCGCTTGTGCCCGCCACCCTTGTGCCGGGTGGTGATGCGGCCGTGTGCGTTACGACCACCACGACCGTGCAGCGGGCGGACCAGCGACTTCTCGGGCGTCGAGCGAGTGACCTCGTCGAACGTCGAACCCGACGAGCCACGACGGCCCGGCGTAGTCGGCTTGTACTTACGGATTGCCATTTAGCTCGCGCCTCCGAAGATCTCGATGGGCTTGCTGCCCTCGCTCAGGGTCACGATGGCGCGCTTGGTGGACTTTCGCGTGCCGTAGCCGAAGCGGGTGCGCTTCCGCTTGCCCGGGCGGTTCAGTGTGTTGACGCTGTCGACCTTGACGCCGAAGACCTTCTCGACGGCGATCTTGATCTGCGTCTTGTTGGCGTCGGGGTGCACCAGGAAGGTGTAGGTGCCCTCCTCGTGGAGGCCCACCGCCTTCTCGGTCACGACCGGCGCCAGCAGGATGTCCCGCGGGTCAGCGGGGATGGTTGCGGTGGCCATCAGGCACCGACCTCCTCGGTCTTCTTGGAAGCGGCAGCGATGAACGTGCCCAGGGCCTCGCGGCTGAACACCAGGTCGTCGCTGTCCAGCACGTCGTACGTGTTGAGCTGGTCCGGGAAGATCCACTTCGCGTTCGGCAGGTTGTTGACGCTGCGCTGCGCGGTGACGTCCTCGCGGCCGATGACCACCAGGAACTTCTTGCGGTCCGACAGACGGGCCAGCAACGTGCGCGCCGTCTTGGTCGACGGCTCCTGGCCGGCGACGAGCTCGGTCACGACGTGGATCCGGTCCTCGCGCACCCGGTCGGTGAGGGCCCCACGCAGGGCGGCGGCCTTCATCTTCTTGGGCGTGCGCTGGCTGTAGTCACGCGGCTGCGGGCCGTGGACGACGCCGCCGCCGGTGAACTGCGGCGCGCGGGTCGAGCCCTGACGGGCGCGACCGGTGCCCTTCTGCCGGTACGGCTTGCGACCACCACCGCGGACCTCGCCGCGGGTCTTGGTGGAGTGCGTCCCCTCGCGAGCGGCCGCGAGCTGAGCGACGACCACCTGGTGCATCAGAGCGATGTTGGGTTCGACGTCGAAGATGTCCGCGGGGAGGTCGACGGTGCCGTCGACCGTGCCATCGGCGGTCTGGACGTTCAGAGTCAGCTTGCTCACGCGTGAGCACCACCCTTCACAGCGGTACGGACCACCACGACGGCGCCCTTGCGGCCCGGGATAGCGCCCTTGATCAGCAGCACGCCGGCCTCGGCGTCCACCTTGAAGACGCTGAGGTTCTGCGTGGTCACCTTGTCGGAGCCCATGCGGCCCGCCATGCGCACGCCCTTGAAGACGCGGCCGGGGGTCGCGCAACCACCGATGGAACCGGGGGCGCGGTGCACGGCCTGAACGCCGTGGCTGGCGCCGAGGCCGGCGAAGCCGTGGCGCTTCATGACGCCGGCATAGCCCTTGCCCTTGCTGATGCCGGTCACGTCGACGTAGTTGCCGGCCTCGAACTCGTCAGCGCCGAGCTCCTGGCCGATCTCGTAAGCGGACGCGGCCTCGGCATCAGCGAGCCGCAGCTCGGCGATGTGCCGGCGCGGCGTGACGCCCGCCTTGGCGAAGTGGCCGGCGACCGGCTTGGTCACCTTGCGGGGGTCGATCGCGCCATAGGCGACCTGGACGGCATTGTAGCCGTCCGCGGCCTCCGTGCGGATCTGGGTCACGACGTTCGGCCCGGCCTTCACGACGGTCACCGGGACGACCCGGTTGTTCTCGTCGAAGACCTGGGTCATGCCGAGCTTCGTGCCCAGGATGCCCTTGATCTTGTTGTCAGTCATAAGGTCAGTACTCTCCGTAGCTACCCGACGTCGTCTACTGGATGTTCACATCGACGCTGGCAGGCAGGTCGATGCGCATGAGCGCATCCACCGTCTTGGGCGTCGGGTCCAGGATGTCGATGAGCCGCTTGTGGGTCCGCATCTCGAAGTGCTCGCGCGAGTCCTTGTACTTGTGCGGCGAACGGATCACGCAGTACACGTTCTTCTCCGTCGGCAGCGGCACGGGACCGACCACGCGGGCGCCGGTGCGGGTCACGGTCTCGACGATCTTGCGCGCGGACGCGTCGATCGCCTCATGGTCGTAGGCCTTGAGCCTGATGCGGATCTTCTGTCCCGCCACTTCTCGTGTCCTCTTCCGTCAGATGTTCCTAGGTAGGCACACGGACAGCAGGGGGCCGACCCGACCGGTGAGCCGAGCACCCGCTCGCGCGGCACCCGGGTCCGATCACTACTTCGAGTCGATCGACGCTGTTCATGTGTCAAATGGCTCCGGTCCACGCGGTCGGGCGTGTCGCCCTTCCGCTCAGCATTCTGCGGCGGCTTCCAGATCTCCCCGGAGGGATGGTCGAGACTTCCGTCGCGGCCCGCTGGGACCGGACGCACCCTCACGCCCCGGAGGGCTGGGTGCTACGTGCGGTTGACGGCTCGTCCGCCTCCGGCCAGTTCGGATTCCCCGCTTGGTTCGGAATAGGGTGGAGCCTCTCCATCCGAGGGCCGCACGAAGCCGCGCCACCCGGAGAAGGCAACCCGAACAGTATGCACCGTTGCGGCGCCGGGTTCAAATCAGGCCGCTCGCCACAGGGGACACACGGCCTCGTCTGGAACAATCGTCGCCATGGGTCGAGGGCACCGCGTGCGGCGAGCGATGGCGGCGGTGGCCGCCGCCGCAACCGTCGTCGCCGCGGTCGCCGGCTGCACCGTGGGCACCCCCGACACCCTTCCCGATCCCACACAGTCCGGCGCGATGCCCGGCGAGTCCCGCGGATCCCAGGCGCAGGACACGTCGAGCCCGTACGTCTACCTCAGCGCACCGACCGGGGATCCGCGGCAGGACTTCGGCTCCCTGTACCTGCCGCCGGGCCGGTTCGCGCCGGGGACGGTGCCCGTGGTGGTGCTGATCCACGGCGGCGGCTGGAAGTCACGCTGGAGCCTGCGCTACATGTCGGATATGGCCCGGGCGCTGCAGGCGTCCGGCCTGGCCGTATGGAACGTGGAGTATCGACGCGTCGGATCGGGCGGCGGCTGGCCGACCACGTTCACGGACGTCGCGGCAGCCGTCGACTTCGTGCCGCGCCTGCGGTCCACCGTCGCGCCCGAGCTCGATACCGCGAACGTGACCTTCGTCGGCCACTCCGCGGGCGGCGAGCTCGCCGCCTGGGCCGCGACGCGCGGCTCCCTGCCCGCCGACGCGCCGGGCGCCCATCCGGTGGTGGTGCCGAAGGCGTTCATCAGCCTGTCCGGTGTGCTCGACATGCGCCGCTCCGACCACCAGAACGACCACGTCAGGCAGCTCATGGGCGGACACCAGGCGCAGCAGCCGCTGCGCTACGCGCTGGTCGACCCGATCGAGCGGATCGACCCGTCGATCCCCGCGATCGTGGTGCACGGCACCAAGGATCCGATCGTCCCGATGCAGGAGTCCGTCGACTTCGCCCGCGCCGTGGGCCTCGCCGGCGGGCGTGCACACCTCGTGGAGCTCGCGGGCGCCGGCCACGCGGCGACGGTGTCGGTGAGGTCGAAGTGGTGGCCACAGATCCGCTCGCTGATCGTGAAGACGGCGAAGTACGGCTACGACGCCGCGGTGAGCGGAGCGGACGAGCCCACCACCAGGCCACCCACACACCACAGCAGGTCGACCCGGCGGCCGGACATCCTGGCGGCGGCACCGTCGGGCAGCGAGCCCGGACCGCGCTGACGCAACTTACTGCAGAGTAAGATCTATCGCATGACCTCCCGAACGTCGACCCTCAAGGCGTGGCAGACGCTGCGCGACAAGCCACTGGGAAAGGCCGCGTTCTCGGCGGCCGCCTCGATCCGAGCCCCGTACTTCGCGTCCATCACCCCGTACGTGAAGGAGATGGAGTACGGCCGCGCCGTGGTCCTGGGCCCCAAGTGGTGGTACGTGCAGAACCACATCGGCACCTACCACGCGATCGCCGCCTGCAACCTCGCCGAGGTCGCGATGGGGATGGTGATGGAGGCGTCGACGCCGCCCAGCCATCGCTGGCTGCCGAAGTCGATGAAGGTCGACTACCTGGCCAAGGCGACCTCGTCGCTCACGGCGACCGCCACGTTCGCAGAGCCCGTCGACTTCGACGCGATCACCACCGGGCGAGAGGTCGTCGTGTCGATCGCAGTGACCGACAGTCGAGGCGCCGAGGTGGTGCACGCCGACATCACGACCTGGGTGACACCGAAACCCGCTCACTGATCCCGGACGCGTCACCTCAACTAGCGCATCAGCCACACCACGGGCATCATTGGTCTCGCCCCGGAACCTCACGCCCTCGACTGTTTTCTTGCGGTTCCGACAGATTCTGTGGGACCCTTCCCGCCGACCCGCCCCCGACGTGAGGAGCGTCACCGCTATGACAGCGCGCTCGTTGATCCCCGCCGCCGCCCTCGCCGCGGCGCTGACCGCCGCCGTCGCACCGGCCGCCGCCTACGCCGATCCCGTGCTCACCTCCGTGAGCACCGCCTCCATCGGGCCCGGGAGCACCGTGATGACGGTGTCGCAGATGCACGGCAACACCGCCGACGGACTCGGCTGCACGGTCGGTTTCCTCGCCCAGCGCCCCGACGGAACCCGCGTCGGCGTGTACGCCGGGCACTGCGGCGACGTCGGGCAGAAGGTGGTGTTCCAGAACCACATCGTGGGTACCGTCGCCAGTTCGTCGTCGCCGAAGCTCACCGCGGCCGAGACCTTCGTCGATACCAACGCGCCCGACTGGGCGACGTTCACCGTCGACCCCGCCGCCGCGTCGCTGATGCCGGTCGGCCGGGTGCACCCGTTGTCGGTCGGCCACGCGAAGGTCGGCGACGCCGTCTGCAGCGACGGCGCGACGTCCGGCTGGCGCTGCGGCACCGTCGTCGACGTGACCGGCAGCTACATCGCGACCACGATCGGCGTGAGTACCGGCGACAGCGGTGGTCCCCTGATTCGCACCTCGGACAACGCGGCGCTGGGCATCGCGAGCCGAGCGGCGACGTTCGGCAACGCCCCCACCCCCACTGGCTCGCTGTTCTACGACCTCGGCTCGGCGCTCGCCGCGGCGGGCGGGCTGTCGCTCGTCACCGGATAACCTGTGCACCCTTCCGTCGATCCGCCCAACATGTGCACCGTTCCGTCGGTCCGCCCAACATGTGCACCGTTCCGTCGGTCGCACGGAGTCGCTAAGCGCCGAGGGCGGGAAGTAGGAAGTCGGCCACCGCTTCGGCGGCGAGCCTGGGTGCCCCCGACTTCGCGGGCGCCAGATCGTGTGCTGCGGCGACGGTGACGATCCGTGTCGGCGCCGGGATCAGCGCCGCGGCCGCGGCCAGTTCCTCCTCGGACGCGAACGGGTCGCGCCTACCGTGCACGAACACCGTCGGGACCGCGATCCGTGGCAGGTGCTCGGTGCGCGCCTTCTCCGGCTTGCCGGGCGGGTGCAGCGGGTAGGACAGCAGCAGCAGTCCCGACGGTGCCGGTCCGTCGCCACCGTCGACACCCGCGGCGGCCATGCTCGCCATCCGCCCGCCGTACGACTGCCCACCCCAGATCGTCGGCACACCGTCGACGGCGAACCGCTCGGTCGCCTCGGCGAATGCGGCGCGGTCGGCGGCCTGACCCGACGGGCTGGGCGGGCCTTTGGGCCGACGCCGCCGGAACGGCAGGTCGATGCGGACGACCCGCAGGCCGGCCAGCACCGACTCGCCCGCGGTCGCGGTGAGAATCGCCTGGTCTCGGTTGCCGCCGGCGCCGTGCGCGAGGATCGCGACCGCGCGCGGGTGGGCGCCCGGCTCATCGAGAGAGAACCACGTCACTGCACCACCGTAGGCGCGGGATAACGTCGATCCCATGAGCGCACCGAAGAGTGGTCCCCTCGCGGGCCTGAAAGTAGTCGAGTTCGCCGGACTCGGCCCCGGCCCCCACGCCGCCATGCTGCTCGCCGACCTCGGCGCCCACGTCGTGTCGCTGCAGCGCCCCGGAACCGGCGTCAACGGCCTCACCGGCAAACCCCAAATGGTCAAACGAGGCCGCACCATCGCCGAGGCCGACCTCAAGAACCCCGACGACATCGCCACCGTCCTCGACCTCCTCGACCGCGCCGACGTCCTGCTCGAAGGATTCCGCCCCGGCGTCATGGAGCGCCTCGGCCTCGGCCCCGACACCGTCCTCGAGCACAACCCGCGCCTCGTGTACGGCCGCATGACCGGCTGGGGACAAACCGGCCCCGCCGCGCCGCGCGCCGGCCACGACATGAACTACCTCGCCCTCACCGGCCTGCTGCACGCCATCGGCCGCAAGGGCGAGCGCCCCGTACCACCACTCAACCTCGTCGGCGACTTCGGCGGCGGCTCGATGTTCCTCGTGTTCGGCGTCCTCGCCGCGCTGTTCGAACGTGGGGTGTCCGGCAAGGGGCAGGTGGTGGACGCCG
The DNA here is from genome assembly GCF_039541155.1 of Tsukamurella soli. NCBI lineage: Bacteria > Bacillati > Actinomycetota > Actinomycetes > Mycobacteriales > Tsukamurellaceae > Tsukamurella > Tsukamurella soli. The sequence goes on along the minus strand of NZ_BAABFR010000022.1, from coordinate 523 downwards.
CGATGGTCGACGGCGCCTCCCTCCTCGGGCAGATGCAGTGGGACTTCCGCGGCCAGGGCCTGTGGACCGACGAACGCGGCGTCAACACCCTCGACGGCGGCGCCCCGTTCTACGACACCTACGAGTGCGGCGACGGCCGATACTTCTCGGTCGGCGCCATCGAGCCGCAGTTCTTCGCCGAGATGCTGCAACGCCTCGAACTGGACCAGGCCGACCTGCCCTACCAACTCGACGTCGCCCGCTGGAGCGAGCTACGGGAGGCGATCGCCACCCGGTTCAAAGAAAAATCACGCGACGAATGGGCCCAAGTATTCGACGGCTCCGACGCCTGCTGCTGGCCCATCCTCACCTTCGCAGAAGCACCCCACCACCCCCACATGGCCGCCCGCGCAAACCTCCAAGAAATCGACGGCGTCACCACCCCCATGCCCGCACCCCGCTTCTCCCGCACCCCCGCCGCCACACCCACCCCACCCGACCCCACACCCACACCCATCACCGACATCTGGCGCTGAGCCACTCG